>JALRKI010000064.1 GCA_023254815.1 Flavobacteriaceae bacterium | reverse complement strand
ACTATTCTCGAGCAAGAAATCTCCACAAAGCTGCCATTGAAGTAGCAACAAACCTTAACGGCATTTTTCCTACCACCGCCCTAGAGTTACAAAAACTACCTGGAGTAGGAATCTATACTGCCAGTGCCATGGCCTCTATTTGTCATGAAGAAAAAGTGTCTGTTGTTGACGGAAATGTTTACAGAGTGCTGTCTCGCTATTTCGGGGTCGACTTGGCTATTAATGAGACTCCAGGGATCAAATATTTTAAAGCCCTTTCTCAAGAAATATTGCCTGAAGAAAGAATCGGAGATTATAACCAAGCAATAATGGAATTTGGGGCATTGATCTGTACACCTAAATTGCCAAATTGTGCGCAATGTCCTGTCCACTCTAGCTGCTGGGCCAGGGCGAACAAAGCCGTTATGAACTTGCCAGTTAAAAGCAAAAAAGTTAAGATCAGAAAAAGATATTTCAATTACCTCATTTACCTCAATCCATTAATGCAAACCCGAATAATTAAGCGTTCTAAGGGAGGAATTTGGCAGCATTTATACGAATTTCCTTTGATCGAATCGGAGGGTTTACTAGATGCAGAAGCATTGAAGGAACAGATAATTTCTCGACACGACAGCCTAAGTTATGATACTTTGGTTTTAATAAACCAAGATCCTATAGAACATAAACTAACGCATCAGCATATCTTTGCCAACTTTTGGCTTCTAAGGACGGAGCTCATCATTTCAGATTTTGTGCCTTTGAGCGAGGTTAACAATTATCCTTTACCTCAACTGATTGTTCGATTTTTGAAAAATTTTGAGCTGCAAATAGGGTAAAAATTCATTTTTTTGTATTTTTAGAGACAAATGTATAATCTGCCGTTTAGGCAATAAAAACCTCAAGTTATGTCAGGAACTTTAAACAAAGTCATGTTGATTGGACATCTGGGCGATGACGTCAAAATGCACTATTTTGACGATGGTGCCTGCGTTGGTCGTTTTTCTTTAGCTACGAACGAGTCTTACACGAATAAGCAGACCAATGAAAGGGTTACCAATACGGAGTGGCACAATATAGTTGTCAGAAATAAGGCTGCTGAAATTTGTGAAAAATACCTCAGTAAGGGCGATAAGGTCTACATTGAAGGGCGCATTAAGTCAAGAAAGTGGCAAGACGATAAAGGCGTTGAGCGTTATTCTACTGAAATATTATGCAATGAATTTACATTCTTGTCTACCAAATCTGATTCTAGCGGTGCCACAAAAAATGAGGCTACTGGTTCAGAACCCCCAGGTGATAACTCGGATTTACCCTTTTAGTATTAACTAACTTCAAAGAATTTGGACTCAGACCCTTTAAGTTTATTCGTGCTAATTGGCACTGTTGATTTTTCTTTTTTTCAGGGTTTGCTCTTATTTGTTATCCTACTAGCCATGTCTGCACTAGTTTCTGGTTCAGAGGTGGCTTGTTTTTCTTTGACTCAAACTCAATTATCCGAGCCTGATTCGGAAAAATTACTGTTGATTCAGAAAATGATTCAACGACCAGAGCGGCTCCTAGCAACCGTTTTGGTGGCCAATAATTTTATCAATATTGGCATAGTCCTATTGTTTTCTGAATTAGGCGACACCTTGTTCTCAGGCATTCACGATTCTGTAATTAGATTTACGGTTGAAATTGTAGTGGCAACATTTTTGCTCCTTATTTTTGGAGAGATACTTCCGAAAATTTACGCCAACAGGAATAACTTAAAATTCGCTTTGTTTATTGCTCGACCTCTTTATGCCCTGTTTTATGTCCTCAAGCCAATAAGTATTCCTATGCAGTCGATTACCTCCTTCCTCAAAAGTGGATTTTCGCCTCGAAAATCTAGTTTTGGAGTAGATCATCTATCGCAAGCCTTAGAATTAACCAATCCAGAAGATACATCAAAACAAGAGAAAAAAATATTAAAAGGAATTGTTTCCTTTGGCAACACAGACACCAAGCAGGTCATGAGTCAAAGATTGGACATTCATGCTATTGATCTCAATACCCCGTTTAAAACTGTACTTTCGGATATTCTCGAAAACGGTCATTCTAGGATTCCAGTTTTTGATACCGACATTGATCATATTGTAGGTATACTGTACGTCAAGGATTTACTTCCCTATTTGAATAATAATTCGTTTGACTGGACCACACTGCTGAGAGAGCCCTATTTTGTTCCAGAAAACAAAAAGTTAGACGATCTTATGGCAGAATTTCAGGAGAAAAAAGTGCACCTAGCTTTGGTCGTTGATGAATATGGAGGCACTTCAGGATTAGTAACTTTGGAAGACATTATTGAAGAAATCGTAGGAGATATTTCGGATGAGTTTGATGAAGAAGATGTGAATTTCTTGAAAATAGATGATAACAATTTTATTTTCGACGGCAAAACGACCTTAAAGGATGTATATCGAATCGCGCATATTGAAAATGTTGAAATTTTCGAATCTGCTAAGGGAGAGTCAGACACGATAGCCGGATTGGTACTCGAATTGTCTGGCAATTTCCCAAAAACTGGGGCAATAATTGGATTTCACCAATGTACTTTTACAATTGAACAAATGGATCAGAAGCGAATCAAAAAAATTAAATTATCAAAACAAGAAGTCCCTTTATTGTAATTCTTTTGATGAGCCTTGTCTTAACTTATTCCT
Source organism: Flavobacteriaceae bacterium (assembly GCA_023254815.1). Taxonomy (GTDB): domain Bacteria; phylum Bacteroidota; class Bacteroidia; order Flavobacteriales; family Flavobacteriaceae; genus JALRKI01. The sequence goes on along the minus strand of JALRKI010000064.1, from coordinate 7,477 downwards.
GTGAGGAGGCTTTGGTACCCAAACCTAAAGCATATTTGCGTTTGAGTTATCTGGAAGCACAATATGTACTTTTCGATCACAATTCATCATATAGTTTTGAAAAAAACATTTGGTGCGATGTTTATCAATCTGTTTCAAATGCTGTCTCCGAAAAAAAACAAATGAATTTGGTCTATACTGCGCAAAATGCCATTCTCTATTGCACTTATGCCTCCCTAAAGACCAACGACCTCAAGTCGCTTTTGCTAGATGCTCAAAGCAGAACTCAAAAGCACACCATCAAAGCAGATGCTATTGAAATGCAGCCCTATGAAGATGATGTCAACAAAGTTTACGGGATGATGTACGATGTTAGTGGCAATGCTGCTTCCCCAGTCCAATTCTATGTTACAGACAGCCTAAATCACTTTTTGTCAGGTGCACTGTATTTTTCGAGTCAACCGAACTACGATTCAATACTTCCGGCCATCTATTATGTCAGATCGGATGTTCGAAAAATGTTAGAATCCTTGAGATGGAAAATGGCCGATTGATTAGGCCTTTTTGTCTTTACAGCAAGGCTTGGTGCAGTTCGCCTCGCAGGATTTAGTGTCTGACTTAGCTTTGTCTTTACAACAAGGCTTGGTGCAGTTCGCCTCGCAGGATTTACCATCTGACTTAGCTTTATCTTTACAACAAGGCTTAGTGCAGTCTGCTTTGCAAGCCATGGCATCCGATTTTTTCTTGCAACAAGGCATTTCACATGACATTTTTTCAGCTTCTGACTTGTCTTTGCAACAGGCCATAGTGCATGCCACTTGCTCAGATTTCTCTGAACTGAAGGCGGTTACCTCCTTCAAGTTTGCAACTTTATACATGTCACCGGAGGCCGTTACGACAGCTTCTAAATCGGCAAGCTTTAGGACACTATCGTCAAATTTGACTTGAGCGGTTTTATTGTCAAAATTTACTGATGCAAAGAAAACCCCATTAGTTTTTGATAAGTTCGTTTCAATGGTCTTAGCACAACCCATAGCACAGGTCATTCCTTCAATGGTGAATTCTGCCATGGCGTAATTGCTATTTTCGTCCATCATCATTGACGCATCTGAGGTTTTTACTTCAGCTTTTTCTGCTTCTTTCGAAGCATTTTTGCATTGGAAACTGAGCAGGACTAGTAGAGTTAAAGACAAGTAATTTTTCATGATTTAAATTTTTGTTTGGTCATGCAAAAGTAAGGAAAATTATACATTCCTTTGCAACTGCTAAATATTGTGTTGTGATAAAGCCATTGATTTTTGTGACTTACAAGAAATGGTTTTTTCTTGCCGCGCTTTCGTTGATTTGGGGGAGTTCCTTTATTCTTATTAAAAAAAGTTTGGTTGGGTTAACTCCATTCCAATTGGGGTCTCTCAGATTGTTGTTTTCAGGCAGTATGATTTTGTTGTTTGGATTTCGGTTGATAAGAACTATCACAAAAACTCAATGGCCTTGGGTAATCGGCTCGGCTATTTTAGGAACTTTTTTCCCTGCCTTTCTTTTTGCGATTGCTGAGACACAAATAGACAGTTCAGTGGCTTCAATTTTGAATGGACTAGTGCCCCTCAACACGATTTTATTTGGACTAATGCTGTTTAAAATAGGGACAACTAGAAGACAGTTCTTGGGGGTGATTGTTGGGTTTATTGGAACAGCCATTCTCATTGGCTATGGTGCAGAGTTTAATCCTGATCAAAATTATTATTATTCGGGCTTTGTTATACTTTCCACATTAATGTACGCCATCAACATCAACATCATCAAAAAATATTTACAAGAAATGACGGCGCTTACCATAGCTGCTGGAAATTTTGTGATACTGATGGTACCCGCATTACTGATTCTTACCCTAAGTGGTTTTTTTCAAAATGGAGTATACCGATCCCCAGAAGTTTTAAGCTCTTTGGGCTATGTGCTGGTATTATCTCTATTTGGCACAGCAATCGCGAAGGTCTTGTTCAACCGTCTTGTCCAAATGTCAACTCCAGTATTTTCCTCCTCGGTAACTTATTTGATGCCTATTGTTGCAGTGTTTTGGGCCACTCTCGATGGCGAGAAACTGTATTTCGAGCAAGGTCTCGCTGCTGGACTCATACTCTTTGGGGTTTATTTAGCCAATAGAAACAAGTAATTCGAACCGTTTTTGGTAATATATGTTCAAAGGTTTGTTGGTTTTTCAAATTACACTATATTTGCAGGCATTTTAATAATGATAAACCCTTAAACCCAGCGCGATGTACGCAATTGTAGAGATAGCAGGGCAACAATTCAAAGTTGTGAAAGACCAAAAAGTCTTTGTTCACCGTTTGGATTCTGAAGAAGGCAAAAAAGTCACTTTTGACAATGTGCTTCTTTTGGACGACAGTGGGAAAGTAACTTTAGGCGCCCCGGTTATAGATGGTGCTCAAGTGAGTGCTAAAGTATTGAAACACTTACGCGGTGACAAAGTCATCGTGTTTAAAAAGAAACGACGTAAGGGATACCGTGTCAAAAACGGTCACAGACAGTCTTTTACAGAAATTCAGATTGACAGCATTATAGCATCTGGCGCTAAGCCATCGGCAAATAAAGCTGAAAAGGCAACCGCAAAGACTCAATCAGCGAAAGCTGAACCTGTTGAGGTCAAAGCGCCAACTGCCGATTTGGATAGCATGTCAGTTGCTGAATTGAAATCCCTAGCAAAAGAAAAGGGCATTTCTGGAATCTCGGCAATGAAAAAAGCCGAATTGATCGCAGCATTAAGCTAAACCTAAACCATTTTAAAAGACAACAATCATGGCACATAAAAAAGGAGTCGGAAGTTCTAAAAACGGTAGAGAATCGGAATCGAAACGCTTAGGTGTAAAGATTTTTGGAGGTCAAGCTGCTGTAGCTGGTAACATTATCATTCGTCAACGCGGTACTGCTCATCATCCTGGTGAAAATGTTTATGCTGGAAAAGATCACACTCTTCATGCGAGAGTTGACGGAATTGTCAAATTTCAAAAAAAGAAGGACAATAAGTCCTATGTTTCAATTGTACCATTTGAGTCATAATTGAACGATTATCATCTTGAAAGCCCCACTTATGGGGCTTTTTTTATGCTTATATGTTGTAGTCTGTTTGATGTTTTTCGTTGGATTTTAAAATGTACCTTTGCCGCTTTAAACAGGGGAGGTCTTTTAATTGCATCTGATCGCTCTCAAAAAACCACTCTAAATGTCATTTGACAAACTCGGATTATCTCCTGACCTTCTGAAAGCAGTTGCGAAACAAGGATACACCACGCCAACGCCAATTCAAGAACAAGCCATTCCATTAGTATTGGCAGGCTCAGACATTTTAGCTTCGGCACAAACAGGTACTGGAAAAACAGCAAGTTTTACCTTGCCTATATTGCAGATTTTGAGCAAAACGGAAATTAAAGGTCGTCGTCAACCAAGAGCTTTGATTTTGACCCCTACTAGGGAGTTGGCTGCTCAGGTCTCCAGCAACTTGAGGTCTTACGCCCAGTTTACTAAACTGAAATCAACAGTTATTTACGGCGGGGTCAATCAAAGGCCCCAAGTGATGGCACTTCAACAAGGTCAAGACATAGTGATAGCCACACCGGGAAGATTACTTGATTTATACAATCAACGTCATTTGTCACTAAAATCAATATCAATGTTTGTTCTCGATGAGGCCGACAGAATGTTAGATATGGGATTTTTAGGAGACATCAAAAAGATCATCTCATTGATGCCAGGCCAAAGACAAAATCTCATGTTCTCTGCTACCTTCACAGAGGAAATTAAAAGGTTAACTAAGGACATCTTGCACCATCCTGTCAAGGTGGATGTTTCTCCGCCTAACTCTGCAGTTGAATCGATTTCACAAATGGGTTTTCGTGTTGATAAGTCAAAAAAGAAAGATCTCCTAGTGCATCTGATCAATGATCAAAATTGGAATCAGGCATTGGTTTTTTGCCGCACTAAACACGGCGCTAATAACCTCAGTGAGAAAATTGAAAGCCTTGGCATTTCATCAGTCGCCATCCATGGTAACAAAAGTCAAGGCGCCAGAACAAAGGCTTTGGCCGATTTCAAACGAAATAAGGTAAGAATATTGGTAGCTACTGATATTGCAGCTCGCGGGCTGGATATCCCTTTATTACCTCATGTGGTTAACTTTGATTTGCCTAATATTCCTGAAGATTATGTGCACAGAATTGGAAGAACAGGAAGGGCTGGAGCCAATGGAGTAGCCATTTCCTTTGTAAGTCCTGATGAAAAAAATTACCTCAGGAGCATCGAAAGACTAATTGATTTTAATATACCTTTAGAAGAGGTGGAAGGCTACTATTCTCCCAAGATGTCATCGAAAAATGGAAATAACAGGGGAGAAGGGAAGTCAGGCGGAAAACCAACACCAGCTCGATCAAGCAAATCCACTAAAGGGAAAAAAGGAAAAAGTCCGTCGCACCAAACTGTTGCGGCAAAACCAAAGAATCGCAAACCAAAAAAGCGTTGGTACTAGTACCTGTAGTAGTCTGGCTTAAAAGGCCCTTCTACACTAACACCAATATAGGCGGCCTGTTCGGAGCTTAGAGTTTCTAACTCGACACTCAGTTTTTCGAGATGAAGTTTAGCTACTTTTTCGTCCAAATGTTTTGGAAGAGTATAAACTTCGTTACTGTAGTTGTCAGCATTTTTCCATAATTCTATTTGAGCCAACACTTGGTTGGTAAATGAATTACTCATCACAAAGCTGGGATGTCCTGTGGCACAACCGAGGTTGACCAATCGTCCCTCGGCTAGAATTACAACATCCTTTCCGTTTATGGTGTACTGGTCGACTTGTGGTTTGATTACTGTTTTCGACTCGTAGTGATTGGCATTGAGCCAAGCCATATCAATTTCATTGTCAAAATGACCAATATTGCATACCACTGTTTTGTCTTTCATGGCCTCGAAGTGTCGTTGTAACACAATGCCTTTATTTCCAGTTGCCGTAACAATAATATCAGCATTGCTAACAACGGAGTCTAGTCGTTTAACTTCATAACCATCCATGGCTGCTTGAAGAGCGCAAATCGGGTCAATTTCTGTAACAGTAACAATACTTCCTGCACCTCTAAATGAAGCTGCAGTTCCTTTGCCAACATCGCCATAGCCACAAACCACCACTCGTTTTCCTGCAAGCATCAAGTCTGTTGCACGACGTATGGCATCAACAGCACTTTCTTTACAACCGTATTTGTTGTCAAATTTACTTTTGGTAACTGAATCGTTCACGTTAATGGCAGGCATAGGCAATGTTCCGTTAGCCATACGTTCATAAAGGCGATGGACGCCTGTAGTGGTTTCTTCAGACAAGCCATTGATGCCTTTGATCAACTCGGGATAGTGGTCAAATACCATATTGGTCAAGTCTCCTCCATCATCTAAAATCAAATTTAAAGGCTCTCTGTTCTCGCCAAAAAATAAAGTTTGTTCGATACACCATTCAAAGTCTTGTTCGTTCATCCCTTTCCAGGCATAAACGGGGATTCCAGCAGCAGCTATAGCAGCAGCGGCATGATCTTGGGTTGAGAAAATATTACAAGAACTCCAGGTGACCTGGGCACCCAATTCGACTAAAGTTTCAATCAAGACTGCGGTTTGAATGGTCATGTGAAGACATCCTGCAATCCGAGCACCTGCTAGTGGCCGAGAAGGACCATATTCTTGACGTAACTGCATTAAGCCAGGCATTTCGGCTTCTGCTAATGTAATTTCTTTACGACCCCATTCGGCCAAAGACATGTCTTTTACTTTATATGGTACAAAGGATACTGTTTTAGTGCTCATAGGTTTATATTTGTCTTTTAAAGCGCATTGCAAAAATACGGATTCTTAACAAAACGACCTTGCCATTATTCAAATCCATTAAGGTAAATTCTAAAACTTCTGTCCACATTTGGAAGATAACAGAGGATCCGATACAACTTGCGTCAGGACTTTTCTTGACCTCTGAAAGTAAAGCTCGGGTTACAGGCATGAAAAGCCAAATTCATCGCTGCGGATACCTCAGCGTCAGACATTTGTTGGCCTTAGAAAATTATTCGGATGTTGATTTGTTTTATGACGAATGGGGCAAACCTCATTTGAATGATGGTCGTCAAGTTTCAATTACACATTCTTTTGACTTCGCTGCAATTATTGTCAGTGACACGCCAGTTGGCATTGATATTGAAAAAGTGAGACCTAAAGTTGTGAAAATTGCATCAAAATTTATTGGCTCAGAATGGAGCTATTTGGACCAACATGGAGATCATTTTGTTCGACATTTGACCGCAATTTGGTGCGCCAAGGAATCCTTGTACAAAAGGTTTGCTATTGCAGGTTTGAGTTTTAAGAATCATCTCCACATATTGAACTTTCATCCCCAGGATAAAGTTTTTTTTGGAGAATGTCGTTTCGATACCATGCTACACCGACACCAATTGGCGCAGTTGTCACTTGGGGAATATCATTGTTCCTATATCATCGGCTAGTTCTTTAATAGTAAAGTGTATCTTTGACCGATTTTAAGATAATCCAGGGCAATGACTGAGGTCATCAATTTTTTTATTGAACCCTATTTGGGACGCTCAATAGGCCTAATTCTACTCGAGGTGGTAGCATTTGTCTTTGGCATTGTCAGCGTGGTTTATGCCAAACAAGCCAATATATTGGTTTATCCCACTGGACTAATTGCAACAGTTATTACGGTCTATTTGTTGTTTTTAGCGGAGCTTATGGGTGACATGATGATGAATTTTTACTATTCAGTAATGAGTCTCTATGGCTGGTGGAACTGGTCGAGGCGGCAAAATAATCAACTCGCGGTTAGGGTTTCAAGAACCAATACCAAGGAGAAATGGATAGGTGTAGGCATGTTTCTCGGCACCCTTGTGATCACTTATGGAGTATATGTAGGCAGCCATGTGACCATAGGCCCATCCAACTATATTGACATTTTTACTTCGGGATTATTTTTTACGGCCATGTGGTACATGGCGACCAAAAAACTTGAAAATTGGACCCTTTGGATTATTGCGGACATCATTACCGTTCCGTTATACCTGTACAGAGGATGGGGCTTTCTGTCATTGCAATATTTAATTTTTACACTATTGGCCATTCAGGGCTACTTCGCATGGAAGAAACAATTGAACAACAGCCTTCAGACTGTCTGAAGGTGGTCCTATTCGGCCCAGAATCGACTGGAAAAACTACGCTGTCCCAGCAATTAGCGGACCATTACCAAACGCCATGGGTTCCCGAGTTTGCGAGGGATTATTTGCAGGCCAAATGGGATCGGGAACAAAAGTCCTGCGAGCCAAAGGATCTGATGCCCATTGCAGTAGGGCAAATGGCTCTCGAAAACCAACTGGCACAACAGGCTAACAGGATACTGATTTGTGATACCGATTTGCTTGAAACCAAGGTTTACTCCGAAACCTATTACGATGGG
>JALRKI010000086.1 GCA_023254815.1 Flavobacteriaceae bacterium | reverse complement strand
TTAGGTTTAAAAGAAGGGCACAAAATAAGTGCCCTTTTTCATTTTAAGTCGGTGAATTACAGTATTTTTGCCGCAATGCGACTACATAGAAACCTTTGCCTTGCCGTTGTGGAGGGCATCTACCATATATTTTTAGAAAACCAATACGCCGACAAGGTGGTGTATCAAATGCTAAAGCGGGACAAACGCTGGGGCAGTGCTGATCGTAAATTTATTGCAGAAACAATCTATGATATCGTTCGTTGGCAAAGGCTCTACGCCTCAATCGCAGAGGTGAACATGCCTTTCACTAGAGAGAACATTTGGCGTCTCCTGTCAGTTTGGCTTGTTCTAAAAGGAATTAAGCTTCCCGAATGGCCGCAGTTTGTTGATACCCCTACTCGACGGATTAAAGGTAGGTTTGACGAATATTCAAAACAACGCGCTATCATTCAGTCCGTTCCAGATTGGTTGGATGAAATGGGAGCCTCAGAATTGGGCATCAAAGTTTGGGAAAAAGAACTCGAAGCCCAAAATCAAAAAGCTAAGGTAATCTTAAGAACGAATACGTTAAAAACAAGCCGCCAGGATCTAAAACTCAAATTAGAAAGCGAAGGTATTGAGTCTATCGAATTAGAGTTATATCCACATGCTTTAGAATTGATTGAAAGAGCTAACGTTTTTCAAACCGAGGCCTTTAAGGATGGTTGGTTCGAAGTACAAGATGCTTCTTCTCAGCTAGTCGCTGATTATTTGGAGGTTGAACCAGGAATGAGAGTGATAGATGCCTGTGCAGGTGCAGGAGGCAAGACTTTGCACCTCGCCTGTAATATGGAAAATAAAGGGCAAATCTTGGCTTTGGATTTATATAAAAGTAAGCTAAACCAACTCAAAAATAGAGCCAAAAGAAATGGAGCTCACAACATTGAGACTCGTATCATCGATTCTACTAAGGTGCTAAAAAAATTGAAAGAAAGTGCGGACAGATTACTTTTAGACGCCCCATGTTCTGGAATTGGCGTTCTAAAACGTAATCCCGATGCTAAATGGAAACTTTCTCCTGAATTTGTAGCTAACATCAAAAAAACCCAACAAGAAATTTTGATGGGCTATTCTAGAATGCTTAAGCCAGGTGGGTTAATGGTATATTCGACTTGTTCTGTTTTGCCTTCAGAGAATCAAAATCAAGTTCAGAAATTTTTATCAAGTGAACTAGGTCAAAATTTTGAACTTCAAAAAGAACAATCACTCTTCGCCTACAAAAGCGGTTACGACGGATTTTACATGGCTCAACTGAAGCGAAAAGCATAATTCTTTAAATCTGTTCAAAAACCGTGAATAAGATTGGTTAAAATCACACTTTCAGCCAGTCGAATTGGATTATTTTTATGGCTTCAAATCAGTTTGTATGATTCATTTTTTCGGAAGCTTAACTTCAAAGATTTACGCAGTTCAAACTAAAGTCCCACTTAAGACTTCCGATATCCCAAAATTTGAATGGTTATTTGGCAATGTACCCGCCCTCAATGGATCTAGTATTCATGCCACTTTCGTGGGGCCTCGGGCAGCAATGGTTACCCCATGGAGCACCAATGCAGTTGAAATATCTCAAAACATGGGAATTAGTGGTATAATTCGAATTGAGTGTTTTGAACCTTCTCAAAGCATGTCATCTTTTGACCCCATGCTTTTTCAAAATTATACTGTTTTAGATCAAACCATTTTTGACATCAATAAACAGCCCGATCCAATTCTAGAAATTAGCGATATCAAAGGCTACAATGAGAAAGAAGGTTTGGCGCTAAGCCCGGAAGAAGTCGGCTATCTGGAGCGATTGTCCAACCAGTTAGAAAGACCTTTGACCGATGCTGAAGTTTTTGGTTTTTCTCAAGTTAACAGTGAGCATTGTCGTCATAAAATCTTCAATGGTACTTTCGTTATTGACGGTCAAGAAATGCCTGAGTCTCTTTTTAAACTGATTAAAAAGACTTCAAAATTTAATCCCAATCAAATCGTTTCGGCCTATAAGGATAATGTCGCCTTTGTCAAAGGACCAGCTCTAACCCAATTTGCGCCAAAAACTTCACACCAACCCGATTGGTATCAAGAATCAACATTTAATTCTGTCATTTCTCTCAAAGCAGAAACACACAATTTTCCTACTACTGTAGAACCCTTTAATGGTGCGGCTACTGGTTCAGGAGGGGAAATAAGAGACAGGCTTGCGGGTGGCATTGGATCGCTCCCGCTTGCTGGAACAGCCGTTTACATGACACCCTATTCTCGTTCCGCTAATCGGCCTTGGGAACAAAAAATTTCAGCGCGTCAGTGGCGTTACCAAACACCAATGGACATACTGGTTAAAGCAAGTAATGGTGCTTCCGATTTCGGCAATAAATTTGGCCAACCACTCATAGCTGGATCGCTATTGACCTTTGAACACGAGGAAAATCAAACCACCCTAGGATTTGACAAGGTAGTTATGTTGGCAGGAGGTGTGGGGTATGGCAAGGCTGAGTACGCCAATAAAAAAGAACCAAAGGCTGGTGACGTAATTGTTGTTCTCGGCGGAGATAATTATCGCATCGGAATGGGCGGAGCGGCCGTATCGAGCACCGATACTGGTGTCTATGCATCTGGAATAGAATTGAATGCCGTTCAAAGATCCAATCCCGAAATGCAGAAGCGCGTTGCTGACACTATACGAGCGATGGTTGAAAGCACTGATAATCCTATTATATCCATACATGATCACGGCGCAGGAGGCCATTTGAATTGCTTGTCAGAACTGGTGGAAAATTCTGGTGGAAAAATTAATATTGATCTGCTTCCTGTTGGTGACCCTACCTTGTCATTCAAAGAAATTATTGGCAATGAATCACAAGAACGTATGGGTCTTATCATCCCAAAATCCTTTGTTCCAAGACTCAAAGCTATAGCTGATCGTGAAAGGGCTCCCATGTATGTTGTTGGAGAAGTTACCGGCGATCGCCGATTTGAGTTCTATTCTGAGTCAACAGGAGAAAAACCCATGTCACTAGAATTGGATGACATGTTTGGAAGTTCTCCAAAAACCATCATGACAGACCAAACTGTTGTGACTAAATTCGAGTCAATCGAATACCAACTAGAAGACTTTCAATCCCATTTAAAATCAGTGTTAAGTCTTGAAGCAGTCGCCTGTAAAGATTGGTTAACCAATAAGGTTGATCGCTGTGTAGGTGGTCGAGTAGCCACGCAACAATGCACTGGACCGTTGCAACTTCCGTTGAACAACTGTGGGGTAATGGCATTGGATTTTACCAGTAACCAAGGTGTTGCAACCTCAATTGGTCACTCTCCAATTTCGGGACTCATCGATCCAATTGCTGGCAGTTTGAATAGTATTGGAGAAGCCTTGTCCAACATTATTTGGGCGCCGCTTGAACATGGCTTGTCAGGTGTTTCGTTGTCGGCCAATTGGATGTGGCCATGTAACAATCCTGGCGAAGACGCTCGGTTGTATCAAGCTGTACAAGCCGTATCCGATTTTTCAATCGCTTTAGGAATCAACGTGCCTACAGGTAAAGATTCACTTTCAATGAAGCAGAAGTACAACGACAGAGATGTCATTGCTCCAGGGACAGTGATAATTTCTGCGACTGCGCATTGTTCCGACATTAGAAAGACCGTTTCACCTGTTTTGAAAAAAAATGCTGGGGCAATTTTCTACCTCAACTTATCGCAGTGCGACTATGAACTGGGAGGCAGTTCATTTGGGCAATCCTTAAACAAAATTGGAAATGCTACCCCCACCATAAAAGATTGGTCCTTCTTTAAATTTAAATTTGATCAGATTCAAAGCCTCATAAAAAGCGGCCATCTTGCTGCCGGTCATGACGTAGGATCGGGTGGTTTAATTACTACCTTTCTAGAAATGTGTTTTGCAGACGTTCAACTGGGTGCCAATTTAGATCTGTCTGAACTAGGAGAATCAGATTCAACCAAGTTGTTATTTGCAGAAAACGTATCTATTGTTTTTCAAGCAGCTACTAAAGACTGTGAGTTAGTCATCAAAAAATTGATTCCAGAGGCCATTCAAATTGGCCATGTTACTGCTTCTAATACCCTTTCCATTTTCAACAAACAAGATCGAATCACTTTATCTGTTTCGGAATTGAGAGATGTTTGGTTCCAAACATCCTATGAAATGGATAAGGTCCAAACTGCGAATGGTTTGGCTAAAGTAAGACTTGACAACTTTAAAAGTCAACCCCTTTCCTTTCAATTTCCGAAAGACTTTGAAGGTCGATTACCCGAAAAACAACGTGCCCATCGTCCTCTGGCTGGTATTTTGAGAGAAAAAGGCAGTAACAGTGATCGAGAAATGGCTCACGCCCTATATTTAGCTGGGTTTGAAGTAAAAGACATACACATGACTGACCTCATTTCAGGTCGAGAAAATCTCGAAAATATCTCATTTCTTGGGGCTGTGGGCGGATTTTCTAATTCCGACGTTCTTGGTTCGGCCAAAGGTTGGGCTGGAGCCTTCAGATATAACGACAAAGCACGAGAATCTTTGGCAAAATTTTTCAATCGCCCAGATACCTTGTCGATAGGAATTTGCAATGGTTGTCAATTATTCATGGAACTCAATTTGATCAATTCCGATTTAGCGCAGCCAGGAAAAATGTCTCACAATCTGTCAAAAAAACATGAGAGTACATTTACATCGGTAAAAATTGAGCCTAATTCCTCAGTCATGTTGGGATCTTTAGCAGGTTCAACTTTAGGAATTTGGGTAAGTCATGGCGAAGGAAAATTCGATTTGCCTTTACCAGAAAATCACTACAGGGTTGTTGCAAAATACGGCTATAATTCGTACCCTGCGAATCCCAACGGATCTGACTATAATGCAGCCATGCTTTGTGATCGTACCGGCAGGCACCTAGTAACTATGCCACATATTGAGCGATCAATTTTTCCATGGAATTGGGCCTATTACCCTGAGCGATCTGATGCTGTCAGTCCATGGCTGGAAGCCTTTGTTAACGCCAGGAATTGGGTGTTGAAGAATTCCCATCACATGGTATAATAATTGATACAATAGGAAAAATTAATAACTACATTATACCCGATGAAACCTTTACTTATTGTTATTTGTTTACTGTGTCTCTGTTCAATTAGCACCTTTAGTCAGACTCAAAATCATCATCGGGCGAAGATTTTTTACAGTAGCCCAGATGATCTTCAAAGAATGAGTGAAGCCGGAATACCTTTAGACCATGTCAAATCAAAAAAAAATGTTTTTGTAGAATCTGATTTTTCAGATTTTGAGATCAACGTAGCAAAACAATTAGGCTTAAAAGTTGAAATTATTATTCCGAACGTCAGTGATTATTATGTTCGTCGTAATAAAGGATTAACCCCCGATGTGGATAAATCGGCCTCCCGCAATAGCCAATGTGAGACTGGTTACAACAATATTTATGAAACACCTGTAAATTACGACATCAAAAATGGATCTGATTTTGGGGGTTTCTACACTTACGCGGAAATGCTTCAGGAGCTAGATGATATGCACGCCCAATACCCCGATTTGATAAGTGCTCGTGCAGATTTGAGTAATCCAAGTTCTCCAACGTTATATCAAACTGAAGGTGGTCTTTTTTTACAATGGGTGAAAATATCAGACAATCCGAACACCAACGAGAGCGAGACTCAAATTTTATTTGATGCCATTCATCATGCGAGAGAACCAGCTTCGTTACAGCAACTTATTTTCTTCATGTGGTACCTTCTTGAAAATTATAGCACAAACGACGAAATCAAAAATTTAGTTGACAATACTGAGATATATTTTGTTCCTTGTGTCAATCCAGATGGTTATATCTATAACGAGACAACAAATCCTTCTGGTGGAGGGATGTGGCGAAAAAATCGTCGTGGAACATATGGAGTAGATAATAACAGAAATTATTCCTTTATCACTCCCGAAGGTAATGAGGTTTGGAATACAGTTGGAACATCTGAGCAAATCGAAGGAGATACCTATGCTGGGACAGGTCCATTTTCTGAACCAGAAAACCAAGCCATCAGGTATTTTGTAGAAACGCATAATTTCAAAATGGCTTTGAATTCGCATACCTTTGGAGACTTGTTATTGTTTCCTTACGGATACGCAGACAACGTCCCTACCCCTGACAACGACATTTACCAAGAAATTACTAGTATTATGGTCGCACAAAATGGGTTTGATAACAAAATTTCATCGGAATTATATCCAGCGGCAGGAGACAGTGATGATTTCATGTATGGCATGCTTCAAACAGAAGATGGAAGTACACGAGATAAAGTTTTTGCAATGACGCCAGAAATAGGTCCGTCATTCTGGCCCAATTCGAGCGATATCGTAGGTATTTGTCAAGGTATGGCCGACACCAACTTTAATGCTTTAAGGTTGGTTCACAATTTTGGCGTGATAACAGATCTGTCTGAAGGAAATATCGACACTACAAACCCCTCAATAAGTTATGAACTCAAACGATTAGGTCTTTCTGATGGAGGTAGTTTTACTGTTTCATTAGAACCAATAAGCGGTAACATTTCCACAGTTGGAACAAGCGACTCCTTCAGCAATTTGACTCTTGGAGAAAGTGTTTTTGGAGATATTTCACTACAGCTCAATTCGGGTATTAACTTGGGAGATCAGATAATTTTTGATTTTGTTTTAGATAATGGGCTTTTCGAAACGAGAACTCGAGTTTCAAAAATTTATGGCTCAACCTTTAGCTTAATTGAAGACCCCGCTGACACCATTTCGAGCAATTGGAGCTCTACTTCTTGGGGTACAACTACCACAGATTACGTCTCGGCAAGTACCTCGATCACAGATTCACCCAATGGTAACTATGCTCCAAACTCCAACAGTTCCATTCAACTGAGCAATCCCATCAACTTGTCCTCTGGAATAATAGATGCGAGGGTTACTTTTATGGCAAAATGGGAAATCGAATCTGGGTTTGATTATGTCCAATTTGAAGTGTCTAATAACGGTGGTTCTTCCTGGATCCCGCAATGCGGCAAATATACCAGAACAGGAGAAGCCAATCAGTCTGGAGCTGAAGGCGAGCCAATTTATGAAGGAACGCAGTCAGAATGGGTTAAAGAATCCATTTCATTGAATGACTATTTGGGCCAAGAAGTTTTATTGAGATTCACGCTTCATTCTGATGGAGGAGTAGAATTAGATGGATTTTATTTTGACGACCTAATTGTTTCTGTCATTGGTCAAAATCTCGATAATGAGGAGTTTCATTTGACAAATTCTATACTGTATCCCAACCCAACTTCCGGAAAATTATACCTTCAAACAGCGTTGAAAAATTATCGAATACAAATTTCTAATGTCTTGGGCGAGGTAGTCTATCATTCTTCTCTACTTTCAGGTGATTTTCAAACCTCTCTTGAACCATTTGCCAAAGGTCTTTATATCGTCTCTCTCAACCAAGATTCAGTAGAATGGCGATTTAAGGTCATAAA
>JALRKI010000005.1 GCA_023254815.1 Flavobacteriaceae bacterium | reverse complement strand
TTAGAATGAGTTTTTTGGGTATACTTTACCTAATTTAACAATTGTTTAAATGAGAGCAACTTCTTAATTTACTTTTTATTACACGCGTTTTGAGTGAGGATATAAGAGGGGGGCTCCTTAGAAGCTTTTTAGCCGGAGTTTATCGGAGCTGCCTTACGCTTTCTTAAATAAAGCCCGAGTTTGCGGAGCGTTGCTTTTTCTTACCGCTTACTTACTTATACCCAAAGTAGTACCCAGTGAACAAGGGTACTTTTTACATACAGAAATTGGGCATCACGTACAACCAGTAATCATTCTTGAATGATTTTCAAGGCGGCGGGACAACAGGGTATAGAGCCAAAAAAATTCATTCAAAACGTATTAAAGGATATAGGTTATTGGGGAGTAACTCACCTTCCATGGTGTTTCAGATTTTATCCTATTCTTGGCGGCATTCCATTCCGAGGTCATCAGAAGGTCTTCAACATAGCAATGTTCCTGTTTTCGATAGGATCGTGGGCCAAAACTGGTGCCAATAGGGATGGTGATGCCTAAATCAATCGTACCGCCACTTCGACCATTATTAAGTTTTGAGATGGTGTATTCATATCCCACAGCGACTATACCATAATTAGTGTTGAGCTGCAGCGAATAGAGCCAAGAATCCACCTTAGAATCTAGGGCAAGAAAATAGTGCGACCTCAGACCGAAACTATTTAGTACCACCCCACCAGTGCAAAACGAAAGTCGTGACTCGCTGGTGCTTATCGGCGATTGAATTTGAAAAATTTGAAGAAAGCTCCAATAACTAGTTTGTAAATCACGTCTTAAACCAGATCTGGACCTGGGAAAATGTGTTATCGACCCATGGAATGAATGTCTTTCAGAAACGCGTTCACTCTGATCAAAAAATGTCACTATTTCAGGCCCAAAATGAAAAAGTCCGTAACCAACTTTAAAAAAGGTGCTACTGGTTATATTACCATGAAGAAATCCACCAAATTGACCGGAAACGCTAATATTTGATGTTGCACTTGTATATCTTGGATTCACTTGTGGGGTAGTAGATACTAATCCGATATATGGGTCGAGCTGTGAAGTAAATGTCAATTGACTCCAATCTATGGTGTATTGACTTAGAGCATACCCCATGCCCACATAGCAGGCAACATTTCGTGAATGCGATTTCAAAAGAGGCAGATAGGTGCCGATGTTATTTGCGAAACTGCTATATCCAAGTCGACCTTCTCCCGACTTTCTATCCAGAATCTGAAAGCTTATCCCCAAACCATTTTTTTTTCCATTAAACCATGGAGTAGAAATTGGGGATATGAAAGAAATTTGATTGGTGTTGATTGCACCAGAATATTTTTGCGCTCCTGGTAGATTCACCCATTGGTTTCTGGTAGAAACAAACAGGGATGAACTAGGCCCTGGATTTGAAGCAAATCCTGGATTGATGCCTAGAGGGTTGTTTTGAACTACATTCCAGACTATGTCTTGTCCATAGATCGGTAAAAACCCTGTCAATGCCAGGCTGATAATTAGTGCCTTACGTATTCTCACCGTATCAGGTTTAGCGTACCAAAGGGTCGAATTCTACCGTAACTATCTTCTTGACCAAGCCACCTTTCACCTGTGTCGAATATGGCTCGAATGGTCCAAGCGTAGACGCCCATTGGACAGTCAAGACCATTTAGATTCTTTCCATCCCACCCAATTTTGGGCATGCCCAATTCAGTTAGTTCTGTTGTCCTCCAAACTTCATTGCCCCATGAATCGTAAATGATTAATTCGTAGCTAATTAGGCTATTACCTTTTGGAAGAAAAAGGTTGTCTTCGCCAACATAGTCGAGTCCAGGGGCAAATGCATTTGGCACATGCAATTTTGCTGGCCAAATCCAGATAGTTTGACAAATGCTGTCAGCACATCCATGAAGTGTTTCAACTGAAAGACAAACTTTTACACTGTCTTGCCCGATAAAGGAAGGATCATATTCATGGTTTGGACTGTGATCATAACTTGTAGATCCATCTCCGAAGGTCCATTTGATCTTTGAAATAGAATCATTGGACTGCGTTAAATTCTGGAAGGATCGGGTTGTGCTATTTATTCGATTAATGGTAAAATTTGCTGTTACTTGAGGGTAGACCTGAATGGGATCTCCCTGAAAAATTGAAGTGCAGCTACTTTCCATTTTTACAGTATAGGATGGGATGTAGCTACCAACGCCTGAATATGTATGATTTTGAACCCATGGACTTGATACTTGGACGATACTTACACCATCACCAAAGTTCCATGTTATTTCAGCGATGGAGTCCAGATTTGAATCAAAAATTGATGAATCTGTGAATGTCACCATAAGCGGCTGACATCCTTCTAATGTATCTATGGTGAATCTCCCAATCACACCGTCCCTGATTACTATGTCTTGGAATAATGTATCCCTACAGCCGAAACCTGTCTCACCAATCAACATGATGGTAAAGATGCCGGTAGAATTGAAACTGAAATTAGGGGAGTTGCTTGTACTTGTGTGAAGTCCAGGATTATTTATAAAATCAAAATCCCAATAGTATTGCTGGGAATTAATGGATGAGTTATTGAATGTGTATCCTTGCGGTACGTTGCAAGAGTCCCCAGAAGTTAAAATTGGTGTGAATCCTAATGTGGGCAGGGAATGAACCATTACCGTCTGAAGAGCGCTATCTGCGCAGCCACCATTTGAATACACAATGAGTTTTGTTGAATACGTTCCCGGGGCTTGATAGACATGTTTCGGTGAAAATTGATTTGAAGTGTTCCCATCCCCAAAGTCCCAAAAAACCCCATTCATACTACCGGAACTTATTGAACTCATATTTATAAAAGTTGCAGTATCCCCAAGGCAAATATTTGAAACGGTGAACGTTGTTATAGGTGAGGGTTGTATGATTACCCATTGAGTAAGACTGTCTTGACAGCCATTTGGGCTGGTAATGATGAGAGTAACAGGAAACGAACCACTCGATTGGTAAGAATGTTGAGGGTTTTGTACTATGGAACTCGCACCATCACCAAAATCCCATTG
>JALRKI010000119.1 GCA_023254815.1 Flavobacteriaceae bacterium | reverse complement strand
TCCAGATCTAATTTAATTTTTGCAAAATGCTTAAATAAACTTTTGACCGTTTCAACATCCGTCAAGTTCATCATCTGCTCCTCATTGAGCGATATGCCCGAAGCAGATTTCTCAGGCAAACACCCTGAGATGGCATAAACTGTTTGATAGATACCAAATAGCTTTTGAGCAATGGCAGCCTGCTCCCTTACCTTGTCGTTATAGTGTCTTATTGATTCTGTAATTTCAGATAAATAACGCACCCTTGATGGAGGTATGACGAATCTATTTTCTTCTGTGGTCAACGGAATGTCTAAACTGGATTCAAATTTACCTGGAGCTTTATGATTCAATAATTTCATCAAATGACGATAGAGCACATTCATGCCATGATCATTGAACTGCGAAGCCATGGTCCCATAAACAGGTAGCATGTCATCCTTTTCATCCCAAAAATTGTGATTTCTGCGGTACTGTTTTTTGACGTCTCTCAGCGCGTCCAAAGCACCTCTTTTATCAAATTTATTAATCGCTACCACGTCGGCAAAATCGAGCATGTCTATTTTTTCAAGCTGGGTTGCCGCACCAAATTCGGGTGTCATCACATAAAGGGACACATCACTGTGTTCTAGGATTTCGGTATCTGATTGTCCAATGCCTGAGGTTTCGAGGATGATCAAATCATAATTAGCAACTTTCAGAACAGCCAGTGCATCACTGACGTGTTTTGATAGCGCCAAATTGGACTGACGTGTGGCCAAACTTCTCATGTAGACCCGAGGGTCGTTGATGGCATTCATTCGAATTCTATCCCCTAAAAGAGCTCCTCCTGTCTTTCTCTTTGAAGGATCGACAGAAATTATTCCAACGGTTTTTTCGGGAAAATCTCGTAAGAAACGTCTGACCAATTCATCGACCAAGCTCGATTTTCCAGCGCCACCAGTACCGGTGATTCCTAAAACTGGAGTCTTGGATTGCTCAGATTCCTTTCTCATTTTAGCAATGGCAAAGGCGTGCTTTTCGGCAAAATTTTCAGCTGCTGAAATCATCCGAGCGATAGCTCGTGTGTTTTTATCTTTGATTTTAAGCTCCGAGTCTTGAATGTCATCACCTAAGGGAAAATCCGATTTTTCAACCAAATCGTTAATCATGCCTTGCAAGCCCAATTCGCGACCATCGTCTGGAGAATATATACGGGTAATGCCATAATCCATTAGGGACTTAATTTCAGCTGGAAGAATAACTCCTCCCCCACCTCCAAAAATTTTGACATGTCCAGCGCCTCGTTCTTGAAGCAAGTCAAGCATGTATTTGAAATATTCGTTATGTCCACCTTGATAAGACGTCAAAGCGATGGCGTTCGCGTCCTCTTGAATGGCCGTGTTGACCACTTCGTCCACGCTGCGATCGTGACCCAAATGAATGACCTCAACACCTGTAGATTGAATGATCCGCCGCATGATATTGATAGCGGCATCGTGTCCGTCAAATAATGAGGCAGCTGTTACAATGCGAATGTTGTTTTTTGGCTGATATGGTTTGACGGAATTCATGTATCCTAATTGGTTATGGCGGTTAAAATTAAGGATTTCTCAAATACTCTCAACACCAATAAAAATGGGCAATGGGATTATTGCCCTGCAAGGCCCACTAGAAATTGTGCCATTTGCACTTGAATCTTTTGAGCTTGATGTCTTGCTGCATCGGAAAAATCTTCATCGTGACTGGCATAAAGAATGTCTCTAGACGAATTGACTATAAGTCCAACGTTCGGGGTCATTGCCTCACGACAGACCGCTTCCAGTTGCCCCCCTTGAGCACCGATTCCCGGAACCAAAAGAAAACTATCTGGTAAGAGACGTCGGATTTGACCTATTTGATCTGATTTTGTGGCGCCAACGACGTACATCAATCTGTCACTATTTAGCCACAGTTTAGAAGTCTCAATAATTTTGAGAAACAAGGCTTCATCGTCAACCGACTTGGTTTGAAAATCGAAAGCACCTTGGTTGGAAGTCAGCGCTAACAGAATGGCATACTTGCCTTCAAAAGTCAAAAATGGTTCTACCGAATCGGCCCCCATATAAGGGGCAACTGTCACACTATCAAATCCTAACGTATCAAAAAAAGCCTTTGCATATCGCTCACTGGTATTTCCAATATCCCCCCTTTTGGCATCGGCAATGGTGAAGTGGTTTGGATACTTTTCATTGAGATATTTTATGGTTTTCTCTAAAGCCATCCATCCCTTGACCCCATGGGCTTCATAGAATGCTGTATTGGGTTTATAGGCGACACAAAGATCGTGAGTGGCGTCAATAATGGCTTTATTAAATGCGAAAATGGGATCGTCTTCCTTCAACAAGTGCTTAGGAATTTTATCCAAATCAACGTCCAATCCGATACATAAAAAGGATTTTTTTTTGAAAATTTGACCGCTGATATCTTTAATCGTCATGAATTAAATTGTGTTATTTGATTCCTTTAATTTTTCAGTATTTTCGGCCAACATCAATTCATCCAAAAGTCTTTGAATGTCTCCATTCATCACATTTTGCAAGTCGTAGAGAGTAAACCCAATTCTATGGTCAGTTACCCGTCCTTGAGGATAATTATAAGTTCTAATTTTTGCTGATCGGTCTCCCGTAGAAACCATACTCTTGCGTTTTTCTGAATCTTCAGCCAATTTTTTAGCCAATTCTGCTTCATACAATCTGGATCGAAGTACTTTCAGAGCTTTCTCTAAATTTTTATGCTGAGACTTTTGATCTTGACAACTGACAATAATCCCAGTTGGCTCGTGATGTAACTTGATAGCAGAATAGGTCGTGTTGACCGACTGCCCCCCTGGCCCCGTGGAGGTGGTTCTCTCAATGCGAACATCCTGCATGTCCAGTTCTACATCAAATTCTTCAGCCTCTGGCAGAACAATCACAGTGGCCGCACTGGTATGCACTCTGCCTTGGGTTTCAGTTTGGGGGACGCGTTGAACTCTGTGCACTCCTGCTTCAAATTTCATAATGCCGTAAACATCTTCGCCATTTACTTCAAAAACGACTTCTTTAAACCCACCTGATGTACCTTCATTACTATCGACCATACTCACATTCCAACCACGTCCTTCGCAATACTTAACGTACATCCGGAATAAATCTCCAGCAAAAATACTCGCCTCATCGCCACCCGTTCCTGCTCTGATTTCCATCATGGCATTTTTGGTGTCTTCAGGGCTCTTGGGAATAAGCATGTACCGAATAGTATCTTCCAATTCTGGGAGCTTTTCTTTGGCATCAATCAGTTCCATTTTGGCCATTTCAACCATTTCCAAATCCGATCCGTCAGCTATTATCTCCTCGGCTTCACGAATATTTGCTGTCAATTTTTCGTACACAAGCCCAACATCCACTAATTTCTTAAGATCTTTATATTCCTTGTTTAATTGGATATAGCGCTTCTGATCTGCAATAATATCAGGTTGAATGATCAAATCATTGATCTCGTTAAAGCGCTGTTTTACTATTTGGATTTTTTCTATCACGCGGTATGCATTGAGTTAGCAAATTTAAAATTATTTGAAGGAATGAAGACTAGAAACTTTTGATCGGCACTAATGGTATTCAAAAATACCGTATTTGCTTTCGATAGTTAGTTTCTTTTGCGCGGCTGATTCAACACGACCGATGACTTGAGCAGCAACACCAAATGATTCAGAAATGGCAATGACATCCTTGGCAATCTTAGGGTTCATATACAATTCCATACGATGCCCACAATTGAACACTTGATACATTTCTTTCCAGTCAGTTTTAGATTGTTCCTGTATCAGTTTGAATAAGACAGGGACTTCAAATAAATTGTCTTTAATCACATGAACCTCATCGACAAAATGCAACACTTTGGTTTGAGCTCCTCCACTACAGTGCACCATACCGTGAATATCGGTCGCTTTATATTTCTCCAAAATCTTTTTAATTATCGGTGCATAAGTTCTGGTTGGCGAAAGCACCAACTGTCCAGCGTTTAACGGCACTCCATCCACAGTATCGGTGAGCCGAGTTTGCCCAGAATAAATCAATGCTTCAGGAACAGAGTCGTCATAACTTTCTGGGAACATCTCAGCCAAGGTTTTATGGAACACATCATGGCGAGCAGAAGTCAACCCATTACTGCCCATGCCTCCATTGTATTGAGATTCATAACTCGCTTGACCCGAAGAGGCCAATCCTACAATGACATCTCCTGGAGCAATATTAGCATTGTTGATAATATCCGAGCGCTTTATTCTTGCGGTAACTGTTGAGTCAACAATGATGGTTCTAACCAAGTCACCAACATCGGCAGTTTCCCCTCCTGTACTATGAATTTGAATACCATAGTTTTTAAGATCAGAAATCAGTTCCTCCGTGCCTTCAATGATTGCTGTGATTACAGACCCTGGAATCAAATTTTTATTTCTTCCTATGGTGGATGACAGTAAGATGTTTTCAGTTGCTCCAACACAAATGATATCGTCTAGATTCATGACTAATGCGTCTTGAGCTATGCCTTTCCAGACGCTCATGTCACCAGTAGTTTTCCAATACATATAAGCCAAGGAACTTTTTGTTCCAGCGCCATCGGCATGCATGATGATACAGTATTCCGGATCGTTGGTCAAATAATCTGGCACTATCTTACAAAAAGCTTTAGGAAAGAGACCTTTATCAGTGTTCTTTATAGCTTGATGAACCTCAGATTTTGTGGCAGAAACTCC
>JALRKI010000019.1 GCA_023254815.1 Flavobacteriaceae bacterium | reverse complement strand
AACCGTTACTGAAACAGAAATCAGTTTGTCGCGTCAAGGAGAAACTAATGAGAAATTTGAACCAAATCTACTGTCACGTAGCTTGGTAAAAGGACTCTCTCAGTTGTCAGAGTACTTTAGTCCAGTGATTCCAAAGTTTGTGAAGGAAAAAATTAACGATAGATTTAAAAATTCAGAGGTGATCATGTCAAAAGATCAGAGTCTAGAGGCTCCTGCTTTCGACATGATTCGAGCTTGTGTTAATCTAATGGTTGCGGGGATCTTGATTGCTCTGGCGACCTCAATGAAATTACCCCTTTCAACCACCTATGTTACCTTTATGGTGGCAATGGGATCTTCCTTGGCCGATAGAGCTTGGGGAAGTGACAGTGCGGTATACAGGGTTGCCGGTGTTTTCAATGTGATTGCTGGATGGTTTGGAACTGCAATTGCGGCATTCTTTGCGTCTGCACTTGTTGTGTTGTTAATCAACTTGAATCCTGAAGTTGTCATTCCAATCTTATTGATTATTACTGCAGTATTGCTCTACAATAACTATGTGACACATAAAGTTCGATATAATAAAGTCATTGAAGAAGACCGATTGACAAAGGCCGAAAGCAGCTCTGTGCAAGGGGTTATTGTTGAAAGCGCCAAAAACATTGCCAATGTTGTCAAGCGCACCAATCAAATCTATGAAAATGCAGTAGGAGGATTATCTACTCAAAAATTGTCTTCGCTCAAAAAGAGTAAAAAACAGGTTGTTAAGCTCACTGAAGAGGTGGATGACCTGCGAGACAACATTTTCTTTTTTATTAAAAATTTGGATGAATCGAGTGTTGAGGCGAGTGGTTTTTACATCAACATATTAGGGTATCTTCAGGACATCACCCAATCACTTGAACTCATTTCAAAAATTTCCTATAAGCACGTCAACAACAACCACAAGAAACTTAAATTCAATCAAGTCAAGGAACTGAAAGAAATTTATGATAAGTTGGAAATATTGTTTTCTGATACTCAAAAGGCATTCAAGTCAGGCTCTTTTGAAGAAATCGGAAAAATCTTGGACGAGAAAAAAGAAGTCTATGATCTAGTGAAAGAGAAAATCAATAGTCAAGTCAACAGAACCCGTACGGAAGTTTCTAATCCAAAAAACACTGCACTTTACTTCAGTATTCTTTTGGAGACTAAGGATCTTATCAATTCAATCATGAATTTACTGGAAGAATATCACAATGCTCATGATAGCTCGGTTCCTCCAGCTACTGTTCCTACTGATGACAAAAAAGAATAATAGGCATAAGTATTAGGCAGTCTGGTAGTGTAAAACCCTCTTTTGAACGTTTTCAAAGAGGGTTTTTTTGTGAGTCAATCGACGAAATACTACTTATAAGGGATGACCTCTAGAATGTGTTTGATCGCATTAATGCGAGCTTTCATTTTGCGATTGCCCTCAATAATTATCCAAGGCGCAATTGGGGTATTTGTTTTTTCAAACATGTGCTCTTTGTACTTCGTATAAGAATCCCATAATTTGATGGCCTTTTGATCGACCTTGCTGAACTTCCATTTTTTTAGTGGGCTGTTTTGGATGTCTTCGAAGCGACTTATTTGCTCGTTCTTTGAAATGGAAAAGTAAAATTTGATCAGGCGAATTCCCGACTCAGTAATCATTCGCTCAAATTCATTGACCTGATTCATGAAAATATTGTACTCCTTTTTTGTGCAAAATTTATTCACGGGCTCAACAATGGCTCTGTTATACCAACTTCGATCAAAAAAGACAATCTTCCCTTCTCTAGGCAGCTGATTGACGTAGCGTTGAAAATACCATTGTCCCTTTTCCTCATAGGTAGGCTTTGGAAGAGCAACAACCCTAAATTCGCGAGGATTGAGATGTTCTGTGATTCTCCTAATTGCACCTCCCTTACCCGCTGCGTCACGACCTTCGAAAATAATGACAATTTTTTCCTTTTCGTTAACCACCCAATGTTGAAGCTTTATCAATTCTTCTTGAAGTTTTTTCATGCGAGATTCATATTGAATGGTTCGCAGGGTTTTGATTGGCTTTAAGTTCTCATGTAAAAAAAGAATGATGCCTTTTTTTGAATTTAAAGCTTTGATGTTCTTCTCGGATAGTTGGATCATTGGTCTATTTGTTTTACCATTCGGTGATATCGTTGGACAACATTTGGATCGGGCATGATATCGGTTCCAGAATTCCCTTTTCCATCATAATTAAATCGAGACAAAACATGTCTGATACTTTCCAGTCGGGCAGCCTCCTTGGTGTTCGATTTGACAATCACCCAAGGACAAAAAGTGGTGTGTGTTTTGCCTAACATTTGTTCTTTGTAGTAGGTGTATTTGCTCCACAAAATTTGGCCTTCTTTGTCAACCTCGCTGAATTTCCATTGTTTCAGAGTGTTATGAAGCCTTGAATTGAAGCGTCGATTCTGTTCCTCCTTGGATATGGAAAACCAAAACTTGATGATATCAACACCATCTTCGTATAGCATATGCTCAAATTCAGGAACTTGAACCATGAATTGCTCGTATTGAGATTTTGTGCAGAAGCCCATCACAGGTTCAACAACAGCACGGTTATACCAGCTGCGGTCAAAGAAAACAATTTCTCCTGGTTCTGGAAGTTCTTTAATGTATCGCCGAAAGTACCACTGACCTTTTTCAATGTCGGTAGGTTTTGTTAAGGCTACAACGCGCATTAACCGAGGGTTCAAGTGCTCCGAAAAACGGCGAATTGCCCCTCCTTTTCCTGAGGCATCACGCCCTTCAAACAATATGCAAACGCGTCTTTTGGTTTTGGCAACCCATTGTTGAAAATCAACCAATTCTGCCTGGAGTAGTTGCAATTCTTTTTCGTAATGAATGGATTGAACAATCTCCTCGTACATTAATGGATCAAGTTTTGACTTGAGGGTTTCGAGAAAGGATTCCGTGGTTTTGTGATGAAAAAAGTCCTTTTGTGTTAACATAAATTAGAATCTGATTTATAAAAAATAAGAATCCAAAAATGCAAGACAAACCGATTGGTGGAAAATATGAGGCAAAATGCCACCACGGTCTTTGAACAACGAACAGTAAGAGATTGTCAATTTGTAATGCAGATTTGGGATCTGTATATTCAAAGTTAATAAAAAATTGAATATTGACTAATCGCTTAGGATTTATAAAAATTCATTTCATCTAAGTATTGCCAAGCCTTGTCAGGAATCAAAGATTTGACAGATTTACCCTCTGCTATTGAGGAGCGAATTTGAGAGGCTGAAATTTCAACTACAGGAGCTTTAACCATTTGAATATTTTTGGCTGTTGGATAGTCTTCAATTAATGCCTGATGTCCTAGACGGGGGTAAACGTAAATAGAAAAATTTTCAATCAACCACTTTGAGTTATGCCATTTGTGAAGCGAAGCTAAATTGTCCGAGCCCATAATCAAAGCGAATTCATGCTGTGGATACTTTTCTTCCAAATAGGCTAGTGTGTTACTGGTGTAGCTCGGTTGAGGAAGCTGAAATTCAATATCACTTGGTTTGATTTTGAGATAATCTTCGGTTGCTCGAAAAACTAATTCCAACCGATGGTTTTGATGCAATAAACTGGCCTTGTTCTTAAACGGATTTTGAGGACTAATAACCAGCCATATTTCATCCAAGTCAGTATATTCAACCATGTGATTGGCAATAATCAGATGCCCAATATGAATGGGATTGAATGAACCAAAAAACAAACCCACCTTCATCAATCTTTATTTAAAAAATCAGCGACTATTTTGACGGCATCGACCAAAGTTTGGTCCAAGCTGTCGTTGATGAGAATTGTGTCGAAGAATTTCGCTTGAGTCATTTCGGCAGGAGCCTTTTCAACTCTTTTGTCTAGGGCAAGTTTATCTTCAGTCTTTCTGTTTTTTAATCGTTCAATGAGGGCTTCCAAATTGGGAGGTTGGACAAATACTGCTAACGTTTGTGCAGGAAATTGACGTTTGATGGACAAACCTCCAACCACATCTAAATCAAACAAAACAGCTTTGCCACTGCGCCAAATACGATCTACTTCGCTCTTTAGTGTACCATAAAATTGATTGGGATATACCTCTTCCCATTCCAAAAAATCTCCCTGCTCAATATGGTCTTTGAATTCTTCGACAGATAAAAAATAATAGTCTTTTTTGTTTATTTCCTTATCGCGGGGAGTTCTGGTGGTCGCCGAAATGGAAAAGGCCAAAGGCAAGGAATTGACAGTGAGCAAATGTCTCACTATAGTGGTTTTGCCCGAACCTGAAGGCGCCGAAAAAACAACAAGTTTTCCTTGTGTCATTATAATACGTTGAGCAGTTGTTCTTTTATTTTTTCTAATTCGTCTTTCATTTGAACGACCAATTGTTGCATGTCGGAGTCATTGGCTTTTGATCCAATAGTGTTGATTTCTCTGCCCATTTCTTGTGAAATGAAACCCAATTTTTTCCCACTGGATTCTTCCAGATTCATTGTTTCAACAAAGTAGTTCAAATGATTCTTAAGCCTAACAATCTCTTCTGTAATGTCTAATTTCTCTAAATAAAAAATAAGCTCGTGTTCAAATCGGTTTTCATCGACATGAGCCTTCAAATCTGCAACACTTTTTCTCAATCTATCGTTGATTTTCTGCATGCGAAGTGGCTCTATTGTTACTATCTGTTCCAAAAGCTCGGCAATGGTAGCTATACGCATTTCAAAATCAATTTTCAAAACGGTCCCTTCGTTAGTCCGAAAATTGTTCAGGTCTACTAGGGCGGCTTCTAGGGTAGTCCAAACCGCTTCCAATTCTTTATCATCCAGCTCGGTTTTACGGGATTGCAAAACATCAGGAAGCCTCATGGCAATTTGCAAATGGTTGACGTCGTCACCGTCGGCAATTTCTTTCATCTGAGCCATATAAGCCTTAACTACTTCTTCATTGATCACGTCCTTGGTGTTACTCAGGTTGGATTCCGTATGAATAAATATGTCAATCTTTCCCCGACTAAGTTTTTCGGCAACGTACTTTCTAATAGTCATTTCTTGATCACGATAGGCCGATGACATGCGAATGTTGAGATCCATATTCTTGCTGTTCAAGGCTTTCATTTCGACAGTTATCGTCTTGTCTGGAAGGATGCATGATGCTTTCCCAAATCCTGTCATGGATGCTAACATAAATTTTCTTTTTGCCCTGCAAAGATAGTAATTCCGTGACCGTTTTCTGGAAAGGGGCGCAGAGCTAAAGATTTTGGAGATGATTTATTGCCCCGACTACTTCTTTTTTACTGTTTCCAATGTAAATTTTGTCGTCTAAAATCAGAATGGGCCTTTTTAAGAAAGAGTAATGATCTAATAGGTAATGTCTATAGTCCTTCTCCAATAAGACCTCGTGCTTCAGCCCCATGCTGGTATACAATTTTGAACGTCGGTTGAACAAAGATTCATAGGACCCCGACAGCGTTTTGAGATGCTCCAGTTCAACCGATGTTACGGGTTTAGCTTTGAGTTCACGAAGCTCAATTTCCGCTGACAGATTAAGTTGTTTCTGAATTTTTATACAAGTATTACAAGTTTTTAAATAAAAAAAAGCACGCATGTTGGTCGTTTATATTCTACTCAAATATAATGATCCTGCGCACAAAAAATAAAACTAAATTTGTATATCGCTATAAACCTAATCATTGTGAAATTCAATACTAAAACTATACATGGGGGACAAGTTCCAGATTCAGCATACGGGTCGGTTATGCCACCCATTTATCAAACTTCTACCTATGTTCAGTCAAGTCCAGGAAAACACAAAGGCTTTGAATATTCAAGAACCCATAACCCAACACGACATGCCCTTGAGGAAGCCTTGGCAAGTATTGAAAACGGAACCCATGGCATCGTTTTTGGCTCGGGCCTAGCGGCCATTGACGCAGTCATTAAATTACTGAATCCCGGTGATGAGGTGATTGCAACCAATGACTTGTATGGGGGATCCTATCGGTTATTTACTAAGATTTATGAACGATTTGGAGTGAAGTTTCATTTTGTTTCAATGAATGATGCTTCATCAATAGAACAATATGTCAATTCTAACACCAAGTTAATCTGGATAGAAACTCCGACCAATCCAATGTTAAATATTATTGACATCACAGCCTTGGTGTCAATCTCCCAAAAACATTCCATTTTATTGGCCGTTGACAACACTTTTGCCACGCCGTATTTGCAGCAACCGCTTGACATGGGTGCTGATATCGTCATGCATTCTGCTACCAAATATTTAGGTGGACACAGCGATGTAGTGATGGGAGCATTGGTTGTGAAAGACCAAGCACTAGCCAACCAATTGTATTTTATTCAAAACGCAAGTGGGGCAGTATCGGGTCCTCAAGATTGCTTTCTCGTGTTAAGAGGAATAAAAACCCTCCATGTTAGGGTTCAAAGACACTGTGAAAATGCTATGATTATTGCCAATTATCTAGCGTCTCATCCTAAAGTGGGGTGTGTGTATTATCCTGGCCTGCCAAATCATCCTAACCATAAAATAGCACAACAACAAATGTCGGACTTTGGCGGCATGATGTCCTTTACAACTGCCGTTGGAACTTTAGAGTCTGCTGTTGAGGTGGTTGAGCGATTGAAACTTTTTACCTTGGCCGAGTCTTTGGGCGGGGTCGAATCCCTGTCAGGACATCCTGCAAGCATGACGCATGCCAGCATTCCACGTGAAGAAAGAGAAAAAAGTGGGGTCACAGATAATCTTATTCGCCTTAGTGTTGGAATCGAAGATGTTGAGGATTTGTTGGCCGATTTGAAACAAGCTTTAGGGTAATCAAGTCAACAGATATTATCATATTGTGTTTTTAGAGTGGTTCAATTTGAAAATCCAATAATTTATCTGCACATATTTGAAGATAGTTTATATTTGTCCCGAACTTTTAAAAGGCCTCTTTAATTAACATTTTTTATTATGTCTACATCAACTGATGAATTTGTTTCCTACGTCTCTCAAAAGAACCAAAATGAACCTGAATTTCTTCAGGCCGTTCATGAAGTAGCAGAAACCGTTTTACCTTTTATTGCTGCAAATTCTCAATACCAAGGCAAAATGCTCCTCGAACGCATGGTTGAGCCAGAACGTACAATCATCTTTAGAGTCCCTTGGATTGATGACAAAGGTCACACTCAAGTCAATCGAGGTTATCGGGTAGAGTTCAATTCTGCAATAGGGCCATATAAAGGCGGTTTGCGTTTTCACCCAAGTGTCAACTTGAGTATTTTGAAATTTTTAGGATTTGAACAAGTCTTTAAAAACGCCTTGACC
>JALRKI010000037.1 GCA_023254815.1 Flavobacteriaceae bacterium | reverse complement strand
AATGACCCTGACGAAAGACCTGACATCTATGGAAAAATTGGTAATGCAGGTGTCAGCATTTGTTGTCTGGACGATGCGAAAAAACTCTACTCAGGATTTAATTTGATCGACACCATGACCTCTGTGAGTATGACCATTAACGGTCCAGCACCCATGTTGTTAGGCTTTTTTATGAATGCTGCAATTGATCAACAATGTGAGTTGTACATCAAAGAAAATAAATTGGAAGCCGAAGTACGCGAAAAGATCAAATCAATTTTCAAATCTAAGGGCAGCAAGCAACCAGCTTATAACGGAGAATTGCCGGATGGCAACAATGGTTTGGGCCTGATGCTATTGGGCGTTACTGGAGATCAAGTATTGCCTAAAAATATTTACAATCAAATCAAGAAACAAACCCTATCTCAAGTTAGGGGAACTGTTCAAGCCGATATCCTAAAAGAAGATCAGGCACAGAACACTTGTATTTTTTCTACGGAGTTTGCCTTGAGATTGATGGGTGATGTTCAAGAGTATTTTATTAAGAATCAAATCAGAAACTTCTACTCGGTATCCATTTCAGGTTATCACATCGCCGAGGCTGGCGCAAATCCCATTACCCAATTAGCTCTCACCCTGTCCAATGGTCTTACTTACGTTGAGTACTATTTGAGCAGAGGCATGTCGATTGACGATTTTGGACCAAACCTTTCTTTTTTCTTCTCCAACGGTATTGATCCAGAATATGCAGTAATTGGAAGAGTGGCGAGAAAAATTTGGGCCAAAGCCATGGCTATAAAATACCACGCCAATGAGCGAGCCCAGATGCTCAAATACCACATTCAAACTTCTGGACGCAGTTTACACGCCCAGGAAATTGACTTTAATGACATTCGCACCACCTTACAGGCTCTATATGCCATCTATGACAACTGCAATTCACTGCACACCAATGCTTACGACGAAGCTATTACGACCCCTACTGAAGAATCTGTGCGTCGAGCAATGGCCATACAATTGATTATCAACAAAGAACTTGGACTGGCAAAGAATGAAAACCCAATTCAGGGTTCCTTCATCATTGAAGAACTGACTGACTTGGTGGAGGAGGCGGTTCTTTTGGAATTCGATAGAATAACTGAACGCGGAGGTGTTTTGGGAGCTATGGAAACCATGTATCAGAGATCGAGAATTCAGGAGGAGAGTTTGCACTATGAGACCTTGAAGCACTCCGGAGATTATCCCATCATTGGAGTCAATACATTTTTGAGTAGTAAGGGTAGTCCAACCATTTTGCCAGCTGAAGTGATTAGAGCTACAGAACAAGAAAAACAAGATCAAATTCAAACCCTAAAGGCCTTGCACGTTCAATTTGATTCCAAAGCCATGCTCAAGGGACTTCAATTAAAAGCTGTTGCAGGTGAAAACATATTTGAAGAATTGATGGAAGTCTGTAAATACTGTTCATTAGGACAAATTACAAATGCATTGTTTGAGGTAGGAGGTCAATACAGAAGAAACATGTAAAATGAAAAAAATACTATTTTTAGCTCTATTAGGTGTTTTGTCTTGCCGAGAGCAGAGAGGCTCCGCCACACTGGAAACTGACTTTCAAAAGGAGCTGAACGCCGAGTTTAAAGATGCGACAACATCTCCTTTGACTGAAAATGACTTAAAAACTTTCAAGGGATTGGATTTTTTTCCTTTCGATTCAGTATATGTTGTTCAAGCAGTTTTGACCAGAACTCCAGATTCTGACTGGTTTGATATGCCTACCACACGTGAGCGCATCGACAAGTACCGTGTTTTCGGGATTTTGAAATTTCAAATTGAGGAAATTCAATTTTCTTTGGAAGTCTATCAAAGCGAAAGGTTAATGGAGACCGAAGAGTATGCCAATCATTTATTCCTTCCTTTTTTAGATAAAACTAATGGGATAGAAACCTATGGAGGTGGGCGTTACATGGATCTTGAAATACCACCAAGCGATATCATTACTTTGGATTTCAACAAGGCTTATAATCCTTACTGTGCTTATAATTCTAAGTATTCTTGTCCTTTAGTCCCAATTCAGAATTATTTGGACAGACCGATAAAAGCTGGGGTAAAAAGTTTTAAGAAGGAATAAACTTGCTGAGAAAAATTCCACAGACAACTGCGACAAGTCCAAGACCTAAACTCAACAAGGCGTAGGACGCAAAGTGAATCAAGTTGCCATTTTTAATAAAAACGTAATTTTCAAAAGCAAACGCAGAGAAGGTTGTGAAACCTCCACAAAATCCTGCAGTTAACAGCAGATGAACGTTGCTATGACTTGACTGATTGCGGAGAAAATATCCCATTGCCATTCCAATGAGGAGACAACCAACAATGTTCACTACAAACGTACCGTAAGGGACAGATTGATTCAAACTTTTGCTGATCAAAAATCGCAAAACGCTTCCCAGTCCTCCTCCTAAAAAGATTAAAACCAGTCCTTTGATCATCCTAGAAAAAATTTAATACATGCAATTAAACCAATAAATGAAATGAAAGCCAACAGGACCCATAGGCTGCCTTTGTAATATTTTTTGTGCAGAACGGCATCTTTACGATTGGCAAATACTGCCAAAACAATAAAAGAGATAGCAAAAAGAATTCCGAATAGGATTTGACCTTGACTAAACATATATGTTCATTGAATTTCGTTAAAAATAGTTATTTTTAGCGGAATGAACGCAATCGTATTTGGAGCATCTTCGGGAATCGGAAGAGACCTTGCTATTCGCCTTTCTCAGGATGGATACAACGTAAAAATAACAGCTCGAAGGGAAGAATTGCTTAAAGAGTTGTGCCTAGAGTTTCCTAAATTGTCTTACTATGCATTTGATATAAATGATTTGTCTTCGGTTGAAGAACATTTTTCCGATATAGTAAGTGATTTTGGTGTCATTGATCTCATAGTTCACTGTGCTGGTATAGGCTTTGAGAATCCAGAATTAATTTGGAAAATGGAAAATGACACTATTGCAACCAATGTTTTGTCAGCGACAAGGATTTATGACTTGAGTTTTTTGTTATTCAAAAAACAAGGTTTTGGGCATTTGGTAGGAATTTCTTCTATTGCTTCCCTAAGAGGGAATAGGCATTCTCCAGCCTATTTTGCTTCTAAAGCTTTTCAAGTTAATTACCTCGAATCCCTTTATCTTAAAACGAAGGAAATTGCTTCGGGCAAAGTATATGTGACGGACATTCGTCCTGGTTTTGTGGATACTCGAATGGCCCTTGGTGACGATATTTTTTGGATGTCGGGCTTAAAAAAGGCTGTAAACCAGACATACCGTGCTATCAAATGCAAAAGAAGAAGGGTTTATATTTCTAAACGTTGGACATTGATTGCGTGGATATTAAAGATTGTACCTTCGTGGTTGATTAAGAAAATTATGTAATACCTTACAAGATGATACACAAAATAGAAGCAGTAAAAACTTTTCATAAGGCTTTCAATCTAGATTATCTCAACGAGCCGCGCGCCAATATTGGCGCAAGAAAGCATCAGCTGCGATTCGACCTCATGCAAGAAGAAAATGAAGAATACCTCCAAGCCGCTAATGAAGGCAACTTGGTTGAGGTGGCCGATGCATTAGGTGATATGCTCTATATTTTGTGCGGAACAATCATTGAGCATGGACTTCAGGACAAAATCGAGGAAGTCTTCGACGCTATTCAAGCAAGTAATATGAGTAAATTAGGTGGAGACGGACTGCCTATTTATCGCGAAGATGGTAAGGTACTTAAAGGGCCTAACTACTTTAAACCCGATATTGCCTCATTGTTTTGCCAAAAAGGCTAAGGCACCATGTGTCTCCATTGATAGGGATCGTCAGCGCGATTGTGCTGAATGGCTGTCAACCTATCTTTCAGAATCGACGCATAGGAATTGTTGAACATTTTTAGCTCAAAAACTTCTTGAGCATGTTCAAACCCGCAAATTGGATTAATTACCGCAGCGGTGCCAGTTCCGAAAATTTCTTTCAGCTCCCCATTTCTAGCGGCATTTTTGATTTCTGCAACTGAAATACGACGAACTTCTGTCGGGATTCCCAAGTCTTCAGCCAGCTTTAATACACTTTTGCGTGTGATTCCATCTAGAATATGATCGCTGGTCGGAGCGGTCAATAAAGTGTCTCCAATTCTAAAAAAGACATTCATTGTACCCGCTTCCTCAACAAATTCATGTGAATTGGAGTCTGTCCAAATCACTTGTTGATAGTTTTTTTGTTGCGCTAATGAGGTAGGATAAAATTGTGCTGCATAGTTACCAGCGGCTTTGGTAAATCCAATCCCACCATCAGCAGCACGGCTGTAATTCTCTGCAATGAGTACCCTCACTTCTCCTGAATAGTAAACTCCAGCCGGAGAAGCAATAATCATGAATTTGTAATTCTTTGACGGTGCTGCGGAAATGGCAGCATCAGTAGCAATCATGAAAGGCCTTAGATAGAGTGAACGTCCAACACCGCATTTCACCCAGTTTTCTTCCAACCTGACCAATCGATTTAATCCTTTCATAAAAATATCTTCAGGAACTTCAGGCATGGCCAGGCGTTTTGCTGAAATGTTGAAACGCTTAAAATTATCTTTTGGTCTGAATAAGAAAAGCTGATTCTGATCGTCTTTAAAGGCCTTCATCCCCTCAAAAATGGCTTGACCATAGTGAAATACTCTGGCCGAAGGCTCCAGGGTTATGGGCTGGTATGGAATTATTTTTGGATCTGTCCAACTACCGCCTGAAAAGTCGCAAACAAACATGTGATCGGTAAACACTGAGCCAAAACTTAACCCATCAAAGTTTACGGAATCAATCTTTGAAATAGGGCTTTTATTTACCGAGATCACTAAATTTTTTAGCATTAATTTTGCGTGGGTATTGAGTGCAAAGTTAAGTTATTTTATACTTCAAACCAATTGCTTTACAACATGCTTATAAATTAGTAAGCTAGTTGTATTTGAAATGATTAATAATGAAGAATTTAGGTCGAAGTATTGTTGTTACATCAGATGGGTCTACAACTATTGGTATCCCGTCGTGGAATGAACATTATCACTCTACCCATGGAGCTGTAAATGAAGCCTTGCATGTTTTCATTCAACATGGTCTAAGATATTGGCAATCTCAAAATCCTGACCTTGCCTGCTGCAATATACTTGAAATTGGTTTTGGAACTGGCCTGAACGCTTGGCTTACGTTTTTAAACAATGGCAATTCAAACCTTAGCATTTTTTATGATGGAATAGATGCATTTCCTGTTCAACTTGAGTTTATTGAAGCCTTAAATTTCACCCAACTTACAGAGCCCTCAAAAGCTGATATTTTTTATACCATGCACAATCAAAAATGGGATGAACACCTAGGTTTAACGCAGAATTTTTTTTTAACTAAAATTCAAAGCACTTTTGAATCGATAAATGCAAGAGGGACATATGATTTGATTTACTTTGACGCTTTTGGGCCTAGAGTACAGCCAGAACTTTGGACCGTTGAAATGTTTCAAAAAATGCATAACTCCCTCAAGCCTGGAGGAATTCTTGTGACCTATTGTGCCAAAGGAAGTGTTCGGAGAGCAATGTTGGAGGTAGGCTTACAGGTGGAGCGGTTGAATGGTCCGCCAGGTAAGAGAGAAATGTTGCGCGCCTCTAAAAAGAAATGCTAATTTTGGACCGTGGAACAAAGCAAACAATTTAAAATTTTGATCGCTGGTGCGACAGGACTGATTGGCCATGCACTCTTAAAGAATTTTATAAAACGAGGGTTTAAAATTAACTTTCTCACCACTTCCACAAGCAAAATTATCTCTAGTCCTGAAATACAAGGCTTCTACTGGAATCCCATGGAGGGCAAAATAGACAGGTTGGCCTTAGATGAAGTAGATGCTATCATCAATTTGGCTGGAAGTCCAATTAATCAGAGATGGACAGACAAGGCTAAACAAAACATTTATAACAGCAGAATTTCTTCAAACGAAACTCTCTTTGAGTGCTTGAGTGAAGTTCCGAATCAGGTGAAGCATTTGATATGCGCTAGTGCTATTGGAATATACCCCACTGATAATGACGTGAGTTTTGACGAGTCTTTTGAAACTGAAGAGCCTAGCGGGTTTTTACAATCTGTGGTGGCTGAGTGGGAGGCTTCAACTCGAATATTTGCATCGATGGACATTCCAACGTCAAGAGTTAGAATTGGACTTGTGCTGTCTAATGATGGAGGGGTTTTAAAAAAATTGAAGCCATTGGCACGATGGGGGATACTTTCTTCAATGGGTTCGGGCAATCAATGGCAGTCTTGGATTCACATCAATGATTTGGTCAGACTTTTTGACTTTGTCCTCGATAAGCAAATTTCTGGAGGTGTTAATGCCGTTGCTCCAGAACCTGTCACTAACCAATACATGATCCATGCCATTGCCCGATCAATGGGTCGGAAAGTCCTATTGCCAGCTGTGCCAGGCTTTATTTTAAAGACTGTGCTTGGCGACATGAGTGAAATAATATTAAATGGGCAAAAAGTCGAACCCAAGCTTTTACTCAACAGAGGATTTGAATTTAAGTATCCAACAATCGATGAAGCCCTAGATGATTTGGCCAAAATTTAATAGTGACATTTTGACATTCTGGCGTATATGGCAGTAAATTTGTGTTAGAGAAATAAAAAAGAAATTCATGGAAGAGGAACAGCAAAGAGATGTGGAAGAAGTTTTAGATCAGACTGAACAAACTGTCGAAGAATCTTCACCAAGCGCTGAGGAGCTTTTAGCCTCAGAAAAAGATAAATTTTTAAGGCTTTTTGCAGAGTTTGAAAACTACAAGAAACGAATCGTCAAAGAGCGACTAGAGTTGTATAAAACCGCCAACCAAGAGGTCATGGTTTCTTTATTGCCTGTATTGGATGATTTCGATCGCGCGCAGTCAGAAATAGCCAAAACCGAGGAAAAAGCCTTGTTGGAAGGTGTGAATTTAATACGAAACAAATTGAACGATACTCTCAAATCAAAGGGATTGGTCGAACTAGAGGTTTCAGTGGGCGATATTTTCGATGCTGATCACCACGAAGCAGTGACTCAAATACCAGCACCGAACGAAGACCTCAAAGGCAAGATTATCGATGTTCTTGAAAAGGGCTACTCGCTTGGAGATAGAGTCATAAGATTTCCAAAAGTTGTCATTGGAGAATAACAGACCTTAACAAATCAAACACTACTGACATTGAAACAAGATTATTACGAGATATTAGGGATAACAAAATCTGCTTCTGCTCAAGAAATTAAAAAAGCCTATCGGAAGATGGCCATACAGTATCATCCAGATAAAAACCCTGATGATAAGGAGGCCGAAAAGATGTTTAAAAAGGCGGCCGAGGCCTATGAAGTGTTAAGTGATCCGGACAAAAAGGCGCGATATGATCAATATGGACACGCCGCTTTTGAAGGTGCTGGCGGTTTTGGAGGTGGCGGCATGAACATGGACGACATTTTCAGTCAATTCGGTGATATTTTCGGCTCTGCTTTTGGTGGTGGAGGTTTTGGCGGTTTTGGCGGTGGTACGCAACGTCGAGTTTTCAAAGGAAGTAATCTGAGAATCAGGGTTAATTTGACCCTAGCCGATGTTGCGACCGGCGTTGAGAAGAAAATTAAAGTCAAAAGAAAAATTCAAGCGCCAGGAACTACATTCAAAACATGTTCTGTTTGTAAAGGCAGTGGACAAGTTACCAGAATTACAAACACCATTTTAGGGCGAATGCAAACTGCATCACCTTGCAACTCCTGCGGCGGAACTGGCGAAATGATAGACAAACGATCGTCAGAGGCAGATGCTCAGGGACTAAAAGTGAGTGAAGAAATGGTGTCAGTCAAAATTCCAGCAGGGGTTGAAGATGGGATGCAGCTCAAGGTGTCTGGCAAAGGCAATGAAGCACCTGGGAAAAACGGTGTGTCAGGAGACTTGATTGTGGCAGTTCAGGTCGAGGCTCATCCATTTTTGCAGCGCGAAGGAGATAATTTGCATTACGATTTGTATGTCAGTATTCCTGAAGCCATTCTAGGAGCGTCAAAAGACATAGATACCGTAACAGGCAAGGTGAGAATCAAAATTGAGCCCGGACTTCAGTCGGGCAAAATTTTAAGATTGAGAAATAAAGGAATTCCGAGTTTGAATGGATATGGCAGCGGTGATTTGTTAGTGCATGTCAACGTTTGGACCCCTCAAGAATTGACCAAGGACCAGAAAGCATTTTTTGACAAAATGAAAGATGACGAACATTTTGTCCCAAAGCCTGACAGTTCTGACAAATCCTTTTTCGAACGAGTAAAAGATATGTTTTCATAGCAATGTTGAAAAATTCTTCTGATTAAGAATAGCAAATAGTTATTTTTCTCTCAACCGAAATCGGTATATTTGAAAGAATTATTGAGCTAAAATATTAATTCCCCATTGACTCAAATATGCTGGATGCCTTGCGTGACTTTTGGAATTACAAAACAACTGTTGGAGAAGGAGTAGAAATTTCTGTAAAGGCCATTGTGTTGATTCTTGCACTTTTGATGGCCGTTTCATTATTAATCAAAATTTCTAAGAAACTTACCAATAGAAAATTGAGAGAAGAGGATAGACTGAAATTCTCCTCGGTGTATAATTTCCTCAAATATTTTCTATACCTCGCTGTCCTTCTCATCGGATTGCAAAATATGGGTGTTGAATTAACAGCCATTTTCACAGCATCTGCTGCCTTGCTATTGGGTGTAGGTCTAGCGCTACAAACCTTTTTTCAAGACATTATTTCTGGAATTTTTATCCTAATAGACCGCTCCGTTTCTGTTGGTGATATTTTGGAGGTGGATTCTTTTGTTTGTAGAGTTACGGAAATTAAGCTTCGTACAACTCGAGCGGTTACAATGGAGAACAAGGTTTTAATAATTCCAAACCATAAGTATTTGACCACAATCATTCACAACTGGACAGAGAACGATTCCGTAGTTCGTGCTGAAGTTGAGGTAGGTGTAGATTATGGAAGTGACGTCCGCCTTGTTGAATCTCTGCTCATCAAAGCGGCTCGCAATCACGAGCATGTTTTGAGAACTCCTGAACCTTTTGTTTTATTTACCAATTTTGGCGACAGTTCACTGAATTTCAAATTGGTCTTTTTTCTTCAGGATAGCTTCTCTGTAGCCGTGGTCAAAAGTGATGTTCGCTTTGAGATAAATAAACAGTTTAAAGAAAACAAAGTTGTCATCCCATTTCCTCAACGGGTGGTTCATATGGTCAACGACAATAATTAACTATGCCTAAAATATTAGTTATTGAAGATGAGGAGGTGATCAGACGAGTGCTCAAAAAAATTCTGACAGAGCAAGACGCAGCATACGACGTATATGTGGCTGCCAATGGCATAGACGGCTTGCATGAAATAGAGAAGCAACAATTCGATTTAGTACTATGCGACATCAAAATGCCTAAAATGGACGGTATTGAGGTGCTTCAAAATATCAAATTACGGCAGCCAGACCTACCAGTAATCATGATATCTGGACATGGTGATCTTGAAACGGCAGTAGAAACCATGCGCATAGGGGCTTTTGATTATATCTCAAAACCGCCCGATTTGAATCGGCTGATGACCACAGTCAGTCATGCCTTGAATCGAAAAACACTTGAGCAAGAAAACAAGGTATTAAAAAGAAAAATTGGTAATGCATATGAAATGATCGGGCAAAGCCCAGCAATCAAAGAAATCAAGGAAATCATTGAAAAGGTAGCTGCCACTTCAGCACGGGTGTTGATTACTGGCTCTAATGGAACTGGAAAGGAGCTCGTAGCCCATTGGATTCATCAAAAAAGTGAAAGAGCGCAAGGCCCTATCATTGAGGTCAATTGTGCCGCGATTCCAAGCGAATTGATTGAGAGCGAATTGTTTGGTCATGTTAAGGGAGCTTTTACAAGCGCCATAAAGGATCGGGCAGGTAAATTCGAAGCGGCACATGGAGGTACTCTTTTTCTTGACGAGATTGGCGATATGAGCCTTTCTGCTCAGGCCAAAGTTCTACGTGCATTGCA
>JALRKI010000131.1 GCA_023254815.1 Flavobacteriaceae bacterium | reverse complement strand
CATTTAAAAATTTGTCGGTCAACCTCAATTTGGCGCGAGATTATTACATGTTTTCGGACTATAGGTCAGCTATACATCACTATTCATTATTTATGGATGAGGATAGTCTCAATGTGCTTCCTCCGGCCGATATTTTGGATTTATCCCATGCCTTGAAATCTATAGGACAATTTGAAGATTCAGATTATTGGCTCAGTGAATATCAAAGACTTACAAACGACAATAGCATTTTCAAAAGCTCTTCGACTATAGTTGAGGATCTTCAGGGGCTCAACACAAATTTGAGTCTTTCAGTTTTGACTGACATCACAAGAACTGTGCTTTTTCCCACGGCTTTGAATCAAGAAACCAAAGAACTAATAATTACAACAATAGAGGGAAACGGAAAAAGGAAATCTACCAAAGAACCATATACTAAAATTGTTGTGCTAGATGCCACGTCACGTGCCTTGAGAGACTTTTCTCAAAATTTGGATACCGCATTCAATGAAAGTGATGCTATTTTTACATCGGATGGAAAAAGCATGTACTATACTCGAAATGAATTTTCGACCATTAGAGCAACAAAACGGGCCAAACAACTCAATAATGTCTTGATCTATGAGGCCAGAAAAAATGATGATGGAGAATGGAACGAAGTTGGTCCCGTGTCATTTAATTTTAAAGGCTTTTTTAACGGACACCCCGCTCTTAGTGTGGATGAAAAATATGTTTATTTCACTTCCAATGTCGACTCTTTCAATAATATGGACCTATACAGAGTGCCACGTTTCGAAGATGGTACTTTCGGACAAGCAGAAGCATTAGGCCCCGAAATAAATTCACCTTCAAACGAGGGTTTCCCTTTCTTAACAAACGATGCCTTGTATTTTTCTTCTCAAGGACATGATAATATGGGAGGTTTGGATTTGTTTAGAGCGACCAAAGTTGGGGAATCATTTTCAAATCCAGAAAATCTTGGAGGAGTTGTTAATTCGAACTCCGATGACTTTTCGTTTTTACTAGATGATGCGAACCAAACAGCCTATTTTAGTTCCAACAGAACAGGAACAGACGTGATATACACTTTTAATCTGAATGATCTTGATATTGTCAGACTTCAGAATGAATCAACCCAAAATCCAAAGCAAGAGGTTACTGTCAGTGACGAACTGAGTTCAAATGACTTAACAGAGGAGGATTCAGAATTGGTATCTAACGATCAAACGCCGTCCTTAATTGGAGATCAAGTTTTGTTCGAATACAACAGCTTTGAAATTTCAGAGACAAACAAAGTTTATCTGGACGCCATGGTGAAGCTATTAAAAAAAGATGACAATCTTCAAGTGCAAATTAGAGCTTATACAGATTCCAGAGGAACGAGAGAGTACAACATGAATCTAAGTGAACTTCGAGCCTATGCTGTAAAAAGTTATTTGATTAAAAAAGGCATTTCTCCATCAAGGCTCGAACATTTTGGTTTTGGAGAGTCCAATCTCCTTAATCATTGTGCCGATGAGGTTGATTGTTCTGAAGCAGAACACGCAATAAATAGAAGGGTTGAATACTTCATTTTCCCCCAAAATTAACTTCATCATAGATTTTCCCGATTTTAGGTTATAAAATCAATTCTTTTATCAATTGAAAAGAATAGATTTACAATACTTTGATGCACTTATCACTGGATTTCTATTTCCATCTGAGGTTTTAATCCTTTGAATACCAAGAATATAGATTTATCTATTTATTACTAAAGTTAACTTTTAGCCTTTTTTAGATTTATCTAAATTATATGGTGATTATTTTCAATTCAATTCCCTAGGTTATGAAAAATCCATGTGCCTACATATTGACCAACAAGAATCGCAGCAAATTTTACTTCGGATATACTACTGATCTTAAGTCTCAGATGATCAAGCACTCTAAAAATCAATGTCAAGACAATTCATGGCCTAAGGAATGTAAAACTTTGGTCTATTACGAAAAGTATGTTTCTGAAAAAGACGCCTTGTTTCGCCAAGAAGTAATGACAAAGTCAAGTCTGTTTCAAATTGTCAAATGGATAGAAAAAATGAATCCGAGGTGGAAGGATTTGCCAAAATATTGGTTAACTTAGGGATTAATTCCCAAGCTATTCAATTATTGACCATGACCGTTCCAACCTACTCCATTTTCAATGCCAGACATCGAAATATTTGCCTAGAAGAATCGTTTTTGACTTCTACTCTGCCAAGACCAATCTATGAGTTTTCCATCTTTAAAAGGGCTTTCAAAGCCATGAAGGAGGCCTCCCAAAACGGAGAACCCCCTTCTGTAAGTAGCTTTTAAAAAGTTAGTCCATAGGACAAAATCACCGAGCTTCCTGGCTGAAGTTGAGAAAACAATTGACTCTTTGCACCAAAGGATTGATAAACGCTTTCTCTTTTCTCATTAAGTAAGTTGGTTATTTTCAAACTGATCTTAGAATTGTTTTTCGATCCAAAAGACTTGCTAGCTGTGGTGTTTAGTCCAAAGAATGGCTGAGTGTAAACATCTGGCACTACTCCAGTTCCTACAACCTCTAGAGATTCACCTTGCACGTTGAAAAATACACCCATTTGAAAGCCATAATCAGGGTTTGTATAATCCAATCCAGAATTGATTAGGAAAGGCGCCTGACCTTGTAACTGTCTGTTTCTCTCAATGTTTTCTCCATCTCGAGCTGCAAGCAGACGTCGCTGGTATTCACTGTCCGACATTTTCAATTTAGACTCGATAAGGGAAACATTCAAATTGAATTGCAGGTGTTTGAACTCTTCGATGATAAAACCTAAATTTTTTCTAAACTCTGCTTCGACACCGAACACCTTTGAACTGCCTAAATTTTGAGGCGTAATCTGATCTGGTGCAGTTTTGAAAAAAGTGAGCTCTATAGGATCTCTAAAATTTTTGTAAAAAGCACTGAAAGCATACATTTGACCTTGTTCTCCAAAATTTTCGTATCTCAAATCGATATTGGTAATATATGAGGGTTTAAGGTTGAGATTACCTATGAACAAACGATTGGTGATGGGGTCAAACACTTGAGCGCTAGAGGCTTCTTTAAATGAAGGGCGAGCTGTAGTTTGTGATACAGAGCCTCTGATGTTGGTTTGTTCCGATAAATTGTAAATCAAATTGAGGGATGGAAAGAGATTAACCTTCTCAATAACCTTCTCGCGATCTAAATAATCATAAACGTTGGTGTCTTGATTTTTGTCAAGACCCGTATAAAGTGATTGAAATGACTCCAGCCTCAAGCCTGCGACCACGTTGAAGTGGTCCGACATTTTAAATTCTGTTGAACCGTACACACTCCCAATAATTTGTTCTCCGTCATAGCTGTTCGCTGGGTCGTAACTGTCTCCATAAACCAAGAATGTTCCTGACTGATTGGATGTTGTCCATAAGTTGTTTTCTGACAGCAAATTGTTCGAATTGCCCGCTTCAACTATTTGGGTAGTAGAATTGAAGGTAAAATCATCGGTTTTGAATTCCCGATTCTTGTAAGTTATTCCAGCACCAAATTTGACCTTGGCAGGTCGATCGAATAGTTTTGTTTTATTCAGGAAATCGATTTTGGCAACTCCATTGAACTCCATCAGTTCGCGCCAAATTCGGATGGGAAAACTTGAAGCGCTAGGGCTGATGACGTAAGTACCTTCTTGAGTGTATCTAAGTGGCGTAATGCGATGGTCTTTGTCCAAAACAACATTTAGCGTAGGGGCCAGTTTCCATTCAATTACCCAATCGCTCTCCCCCGAGTGTTTGCCTGCTAACAATGCACTTGACACGGAACGCTGAGTGTAGAGTAGTGCATCCTTAAAAATGGTCTCAAATCCACCTCCACCAACACCGTCTTGAGACAAAGCTTGCTCAAAATAACCAGCCGAAGATTCGCCATTTTGTATATGGACAAGATTCAGTTTGTACTTGGCTGTTTGTCCCTTAAAGACTACTCCAGCCATGGTGTTCCAGAGCACCGAAACAATGCCTTCATTTCCAACGGTAGTGCGCGTGGCAATTGGTTCAAGCACGCTCGAATCGGGATCCTTTTGATAGGTACCATCAATTCTATTGCTGTATAAAACAGTTTCATTGTTGTAAGATGACGCTACTTGGTATCCCCATTGTTTGCCATTCTTTAGGTTAAATTGATTTCCAGTCGTAAACCCAAAACTGAAATCGTTTCCACTAGTTCCTCTATCGGCGGCCAATTGCTTGTCGAACAAATTGGTGAGGGTAGTCAAAGCAGAGTTGTTTTCAAAGGTTCCTGGGATGGGTTGATACCGGCTAATCGGCCGATTGCGTTGTCCGTTGTCAAATCCAAATGCGTCTGTAGCAGATCCTTTGTAGCTCAAAAAATTGTTTTTAAAATGCATACTGGAATTATAGCCAGTTCCAATTGAAATGC
This sequence comes from Flavobacteriaceae bacterium, assembly GCA_023254815.1. Classification (GTDB taxonomy): domain Bacteria; phylum Bacteroidota; class Bacteroidia; order Flavobacteriales; family Flavobacteriaceae; genus JALRKI01. Next base: position 16,280 of record JALRKI010000131.1, on the reverse strand, counting down.
TATGAGCAGCGTTTGAAGGAAAGTCCTTTGTTACAATGTCAACGATTCCTCCAGTAAAATCGGCAGGATATTCAGCTGATGCAGATTTGACAACCAATAAATTATCTAAAATGTTGGTGGGGAAAATGTCCAATTGAAGACTATTTCTATCAGGATCCAATCCCGGTATATCCATGCCGTTTAGCATGGTTTTGGTATAGCGATCACCAAGTCCTCGAACATAGACGTATTTGCCTCCTTCAACCGAAACGCCAGGGACGTTTTTGATAGCTCCAGCGACATCGCCAGCGCCAGTTTTCTTTATGCTTTCAATGGATAATCCGTCAAGTAATGTAGCAGATTCTTTTTGTAAACTCAGTATCGCTGTGGCGGTGTTTTGACGAGCAGTTGTTGAAATCAAAACTGTTTCGAGTGAATTTGGAAATAAAGTCGTATTGACAATTGTTTCTTGTCCAGGTTCCACATTGACCTCAGTAATTTCGACTGCAGCATACCCAACGTAAGAAAAAATTAAGGTATAAACTCCTTTTTCGAGCTCCAATGAGTAGTTGCCATCAAAGTCTGAGGTCACTCCAGTAGTTGTATTTTTGATCAATACCGATGCAAAAGACATTGGTTCGTTGAATTCTCCGTCATTAATTTGTCCTGTGACTCTACCCGTTTGTGAGAAAACACTAAACGCAGTTAATAACAATAATCCAAAAATGATTTTTTTCATGTTCAAGTTATAAAATGCCAAAACAACTGCCTTATGAGACAGTTGCTTCGACACTGGTGTTGTTTGACTAATTAAATTCTAAAATTGAAATCCACTTGTCATGGAAGTATATGACCAGCTTAATAAACTGAGATTTGCCCCTGTAGTTTGACTTCCAATGGCTACTGATGATCCTTCTGTTCCGAACGTTGGGGTTGAAACTGTAGCAGCTTTATTAGCGAAAATATTTGATAAAGTTGTTCCTTCAGGAACTGCTATTTGAAAGTTGTCAAAAACTAGTAAGCCATTATTATAGTTGTTAGCCACTCCGTCATTGTCTAATTCTATATCTGAACTTGATTTAAATCCAAAGGCATAGACATTTTTAGTGGTTCCCATAGCGTTTGAACGATAGTCAGCATATTCTCCATCAGGAGTAGTTAGGTTGCCAATAAGGGTAACATTCTCTAAGGTGAACAATCCTGTTAGAGAGCCCTCAGGTCCATCAATTTCAAGCGCATGATCAGAAACGTCTCCTAGAATTACTAGGGCGTTTGAAATTGTTCCTGAATAGGCCTGATCAATGTCCAAGCCATCATCTCCTACTCCCCAAACAACGGTATTAGTTAGATTAACAGAGCCTCCAAAAAATTCAATGCCATCATCAACATTTCCAATGACTTCAACATGATCGATAGTAGTTCCTGAACCAACACAACCTAAAGTCAAACCATTGATTTCATTACCTTCACCGATTAAAGCCCCACCATGTCTAATCGAAACATATTTGATTGTTCCGGAGTTGTCAGCGCTGTTAGTACCACCGTAACGTCCAAAGGTGTCATCGGCTGGCAATCCTTCGATTTGCAATTCTGATACATCGTTCGAAAATGATCCAGGAGCATTACCGAGAATGATCAGTCCACCCCAGAGACCACGGTTGTTAACTGTTAAATTGGTTCCAGCAGTTTGGCCAACAGTGATGTTATCACTTTCCGAGGTAAAGATAATGGGTTGAGTGGGCGTTCCCACTGCATTGATTTTACCATCTCGTGCTATAATCAATGCCGAGGCCAATGAACCTTGCCCAGGTTTTCCTTTAACGATTGTTCCCGCCTGAATGGTCAAAGTAGCGCCATTGGTAACAACTACTTTCTGATTTAAAACATAGATATTGTCACTCGTCCATGTGGCATCTGAACTGATGGCGCCCGATACATTGACAATATTCGAATTGGGGTCTGTTGGCTCCAAAGGAATGTATGGAGCGTCGTTTGTTGTGCAAGACAATGTTACTGAAGTAATGGCCCAAATGGCTAAATTTCTTTTCATTTTTTTATTTTTTATTTGGTACAAATTACTTTTATCAAGGTTAATTGAATATGTCTTATATATTATCAAATCTTCAATCTTATGTAAATTTAATGTTGCGTTGATGGTGAAAAGCAGTCAATTTCCTTGCATAAAGGAAACATGAACAAGTCAACAATTGGATTTATTGTATAGCTGGTCTATTATGACTAAATTCGGATCAAATTTTTGACATGAATTGGGAAGATCTTTTGTCACTCAAGCGCTATGGCGACACCCATAAAAGAATTCGAAAAGAACAGGACCAAACTCGATTAGGGTTTGAGGTGGATTACGATAGAATTATTTTTTCGAGCGAATTCAGAAGCTTGCAAGACAAAACCCAGGTGGTCCCTTTGTCAGGTCGGGACTTTGTTCACACCCGATTGACTCACAGTTTAGAAGTAAGTGTAGTTGGTCGTTCTTTGGGCAGACAAGTTGGTCAAAGAATTTTGGATCGCCACCCACACCTGCACAATATTCATGGATTTCAAATCCACGATTTTGGCGCCATCGTCTCGGCCGCCGCTTTGGCGCATGACATTGGCAATCCTCCTTTTGGCCATTCCGGCGAAAAAGCCATTGGTCGGTATTTTAAAAAGGGGGAGGGTCAACAATTTAAAACACAATTAACTGACGCTCAGTTTCAAGATTTATGCGATTTTGAGGGTAATGCCAATGGCTTCAGAATTTTGACAGAGAATAGACCTGGACGACCAGGAGGCTTGAGACTCAGTTATGCAACACTCGGCGCCTTCATCAAATATCCAAAAGAATCACTGCCAATACAACCTACATCTCATATCGCTCACAAGAAATTTGGAGTTTTTCAGTCTGAGGCGGGGTTTTTTAAATCACTCGCGATTGACTTGGGCTTGGCCGATGAGGCCATGTCATCCATTCATCGCCATCCTTTGGCTTTTTTGGTTGAAGCAGCTGATGATATATGCTATACAATCATTGATTTTGAAGATGCCATTAACTGTGGTTGGATCGAAGAATCTTATGCACTCGAGTATTTGATTAAGTTGGTGAAGGACAACATGAATGTTCAGACGTACAACAGCATGAAGCTTACCAAAGATAGGGTCAGTTATCTGAGAGCATTGGCTATTGGTGCTCTAATTGATGAGGCTGTCGATGTTTTCATGAACAATGAAGAGAGCATTCTTTCTGGGGAATACTCAATTGGACTATTGGACAAATGCAAGTATGAAGCTCAAATAACTGATATTAAAAACTTGAGCATACAAAACATGTATCAGTCCCCTGAGGTCATTGACAAGGAAATTGCAGGCTATGAGGTATTGACTCACTTGCTTTCTGTTTATTGCAATACTTTGGTTCAGTTTAATTCAAATGACTACTCACAATATGAGAACCTTATCTTGAGAACTTTACCGAAGGCGATCACCTCTCCAGATGCAGGCCTTTATGAACAACTGATCGCAGTTTGTGGTCATATTGCCATTATGTCGGACAGCCAAGCTGTAATGACCTACAATACCATAAAGGGATTAAAATTGTAATAAATTATATTATTTCTTTAGTTTTGATTGAGCTTATCAAAATAAAATTCATGAATAAACTTATTTTCACATCACTTTATTTAGCTTTATTTTTTTCGGGTAATTTAATATTTCCTCAAACCCCACTTCTTGAAAGTGAAAATGGCCCCCTAATTCATGGCTATTTACTGGAAAATAAGGCAAAATGGCAACTCACTTCTGAAGACTTGGATGAGCTGGTCGTCCTCTCTTCTCACGAGGATGCCAAGACAGCGATTACCCATGTCTATGTGCAACAGCATTTTAATCACATTCCAATATTTAACGCTATCGTTTCGATAGGAATAAAAAATGGTAGAGTAATCAATGCAGCGAATACATTTGTTCCTAATATTCAATCGACGGTCAACAGCCTGAATCCTGAATTGCAGCCTATGCAAGCCATTTCTAGGGTACTAGAATACATTCAATTGGATGCCCCTGTAGACCTTCAACTCCAAAGTATGGATGGGTCAAATTACAACTTTTGGGCCCCATCTTTGTCTGACAATAGCATTCCTGTAGGGTTAATTTTATACCCTTCGGACAATGGTCTGAAATTGTCTTGGAATGTAAATATTGAGCTCAAACATGACGCTCACTGGTGGAGCGCTATCATTGATGCTCAAACCGGAGAAGTTCTCGATTTATACGATAATATCATCAGCTGTCAATTTCATGCCCCTGATGCCTCAAGTTTTTCTAAGCAGCCACGTTTCGAATTCTTGGGTTCTCAAAAATTTCTTTCTGCCGATGGTTCGCAGTACAGAGTATTTCCTTTACCTGTAGAAAGTCCCAATCATGGTTCTAGACAATTGATTGTCGATCCTGCAAATCTAACTGCCTCACCTTTTGGGTGGCACGATACTAACGGAGCGGACGGAGCAGAATTTACCATAACCCGTGGCAATAACGTTTATGCCTATGAAGATTCAGAAGGGAGTAATCAACCGGGATACTCACCTGATGGTGGTTCCGACTTGATCTTTGACTTTGCAATGGATTTGTCAGGTCAGGCGAATACTTATTTTGATGCCGCAATAACTAATTTGTTTTACGTCAACAATATGATGCACGACGTTTGGTACAATTACGGTTTTGACGAGGCCAGTGGTAATTTCCAACAAAATAATTACGGTAACGGCGGTGTTCAAAACGATTTTGTGTTGGCAGAAGCTCAAGATGGAAGTGGCTTAAATAACGCCAATTTTTCCACCCCTCCAGATGGTGGTAATGGTCGAATGCAAATGTTCCTGTGGTCTCCAGCAACAGCCCCTGAGCTCTTGACCATACCCAGTGGTAGTCTTGCAGGTTCCTATACTGGTATTGAAGCAGCGTTTGGAGGATCGATTCCAACAGATGTGGCTTTAACGGGGAACTTGGTTTTGGCTTTTGATGAAACAACTCCCGATCCTTACGATGCTTGTGAACCAATACAAAACCAATCTTTTTTGTCAGGAAATATTGCTGTTATAAGAAGAGGAACGTGCGAATTTGGATTTAAAGTTCTGGCAGCCGAAAACGCAGGAGCCATTGCTGTAATAATGATAAATAATGTAGCAGGAAATCCTATAACCATGGCCGCCGGCGCCGATGGAGGATCCGTGACCATACCGTCTATTATGATTTCTAATGCCGATGGAATGGCATTAATTGCCGCTCTAGAAGCTGGAGAAACTATTAGCGGTGAATTACTTAACATGGGTCCTTTTAATCAAGACGGGGATTTTGACAATGGAATTGTAGCTCACGAATATGGGCACGGAATTTCAACAAGATTGACCGGAGGAGCCAGCGTCAATTCCTGTTTGAACAACCCTGAACAAATGGGTGAAGGATGGTCAGATTGGTTTGCTTTGATGATCACAATGGAAGAAGGCGATCTAGGGTCAGATGTGTCGGGAATAGGAACTTTTGCGATAGGACAACCAACCGACGGTAATGGGATTCGCCCAGCACCTTACAGTACAGATTTTGCTGTCAATAACTACACTTACGCAGACACCAATGATGCAACCAATATTTCCGAGCCTCATGGTATCGGATTTGTTTGGGCCACAATTTTATGGGATTTGACTTGGGCTTATATCGATAAATATGGTTTTGATCCAGATTTACTAAACGGAACAGGTGGTAATAACAAGGTGATGCAAATTGTCATCGAGGGATTAAAATTGCAATCCTGTAATCCAGGTTTTGTTGTAGGAAGAGATGCCATACTTGCTGCCGACAATTCAATTACAGGGGGCGTTGACCAATGCATGATCTGGGAAGTGTTTGCCAACAGAGGAGTGGGATTAAATGCGAGTCAAGGAACATGGTCTTCCAGGACTGATCAAGTTGAGGATTTCAGTATGCCACCAAGTAACGACCCTTCACTGGTGAACTGTGTCTTGACCTCCAACGAATTTGAATCGAAAGATGTTCTGATATTTCCAAATCCAGTGACTAATGTATTACACATTTACAACACTTCTGAAATCGGCCGGGCGCATTATCAGCTGTCCGATTTAAACGGAAGATTGGTTTGGGAAACAAATGGCATATTTGATTCAGGTTTGGAGATTGACTTGTCATCTATGGCTTCAGGACTGTACATCTTGTCTGTTGACAACGGTCAGTCGAGATATACTAGAAAAATTATCATTCAGTAGACCGGTGACATTGAACCATGAATATTTTATGAACAAGGCCATTCAGGAGGCTCAGTATGCATTTGATAGGGGCGAAATCCCGATTGGTGCAGTGATTGTCTTGGACGACCAAATCATAGCCCGTTCTCACAACCTTACCGAGACCTTAAATGATGTAACTGCCCATGCTGAGATGCAAGCAATCACTGCAGCTGCTAATTTTTTAGGGGCCAAGTACCTAAACCAATGTACTTTATATGTCACCTTGGAACCTTGTCCAATGTGTATGGGTGCATTATTTTGGAGTCAGATTGGAAGTGTGGTTTATGGTGCCAAGGAGACAAGACATCAATTTAATACCCCATCCGCTTATCACCCCAAAACGAAGGTCCTGGGAGGAGTTTTAGAAAATGTCTCAGAAAAATTGATCCAACGGTTTTTTGAACTCAAAAGGTCTTTGAACTAGGTTTTGAATCGTTGTATTGTTTCATTTTGTCCAAATTCTCTTTGTTGAGAAGGTAGTCACTAACTTTTTTATTTTTCCATCGGTGGTATGAAAACACAGGAAATACCACAAAAAATAGAAAAGCTACACCGCTTCCAACGACTTTGGGAATATCAAATGCCACTCCCACTGCGATAGCCGTCAGGGCCACAAACCATAATATAAGAAGTAAAATTCTCATATCATTCCAATGGTTGGAGGTCCAGATACAACTCGTCTAATTGAGCTTTGTGAATGACAGATGGAGCATCAATCATAATGTCTCTACCCGTATTATTCTTTGGGAACGCAATAAACTCGCGTATCGTTTCCTGTCCACCTAGAATGGCGACCAAGCGATCTAAACCAAAAGCTATTCCTCCATGTGGGGGTGCACCAAATTCAAAGGCATTCATCAAAAATCCGAATTGAGACTTGGCTTCTTCGGGAGTGAAACCTAATAAATCAAACATCTGTGACTGTGTCGCCTTGTCGTGTATCCTAATAGAACCGCCACCGATTTCGTTGCCGTTAAGCACGAGGTCGTAGGCGTTGGCATTGACTTCTGAAGGATTGCTCTGAAGAAGATTCATTTGTTCTGGCTTTGGAGCTGTAAATGGATGATGCATGGCATGATAGCGATTCGATTCTTCATCCCATTCCAAAAGTGGAAAATCAATCACCCACAAAGGAGCAAATACTTTAGGATCTCGTAGTCCAAGACGTTCAGCCATTTCCATTCGCAGGGCACTCATTTGGGTCCTGACTTTGTCAGTGTTTCCGCTCAAAACGAAAATAATATCACCTTCAGAAGCACCTGTAATTTTGGCCCAATTTTTCAGATCCTCTTGATCGAAAAATTTGTCTACGGACGATTTAAAACTGCCGCCTTCTAAACAGCGCACATAAACAAGCCCCGAGGCTCCAATTTGTGGTCGTTTGACCCAATCTGTCAATTGATCTAAATCTTTTCTCGTCAGATCATTTGCTTTGGGCACGGCAATACCAATGACTAGCTCACTGCTATTAAATACCTGAAAATCTTTGTGTTTGCTGACTTCATTCAATTCGCCAAATTCCATTCCGAATCGAATATCCGGCTTGTCGTTACCAAATCGCCTCATGGCTTCATGATAAGTCATTCGAGGAAAAGCGCCCAGTTGATTACCAGTGACCGATGCAATCAAGTGTCGGGTCAAACCTTCAAAGGTTTCTAGGATATCGTCTTGCTCAACAAAAGCCATTTCACAATCAATTTGGGTGAATTCTGGCTGACGATCGGCACGCAAATCTTCATCTCGAAAGCACTTTACAATTTGAAAATATCTATCCATTCCTCCAACCATCAGCAACTGCTTGAATGTTTGAGGTGACTGAGGAAGGGCATAGAATTGTCCTGGATTCATGCGAGAAGGCACAACAAAATCTCTTGCCCCTTCTGGGGTAGACTTGATTAGAACAGGAGTTTCTACTTCAATAAAATTTTGTTCAGACAAATAATTCCGAACCAATTGAGCAATGCGATGTCTGAAAATCAAATTGCTTTTAATCGGATTTCTGCGGATGTCCAAATAGCGGTATTGCATGCGCAATGTGTCACCGCCATCGGTTTCATCTTCAATGGTGAATGGTGGCGTTTTTGAGGAGTTTAGGCAGCGCATGTCAGTGACCAAAAGTTCGATATCTCCAGTCGAGAGATATGGGTTTTTTGAGCTTCTTTCAATCACTTTCCCAGTGGCTTGAATGACAAATTCACGGCCAAAAGTTTTGGCCAAAGCCATAAGCGTTTCACTTGTTCTAGCTTCGTCAAAAATTAATTGAGTGATGCCATAACGATCCCTTAGGTCAATCCATATCACAGAGCCCTTATCTCTGTTTTTCTGAACCCAACCCGAAAGTGTGACAGTTTTTCCAATATGAGCACTGTTCAATTCTCCACAATTGTGCGTCCGATACATACAAGTTAATTTAATGCAAAAGTAATGAAGTCAGTTTGACTCTCCCATTTATTCATTAATCTGATTTACAAATTGCGCATTAATCCATATTTTCAATTTCGAAATCAAGTAGAACAACACAGGAACTACGATTAAAGTCAAAAATGTAGCGACCATCAGTCCATAAATTACCGTCCATGCCAGAGGACCCCAGAACCTGACGTTGTCTCCTCCCAAATATATGTCGGGATCGAGATCGCTAAACAAAGTATAGAAATTGATGTTCAATCCTGTTGCGAGAGGGATGAGCCCCAAAATGGTAGTAATGGCGGTCAGTAAAACAGGTCTGAGCCTCGCTTTTCCACCTGCAACTATCAATTCCAGGGTGTCTTCTTTTGACAGAAATTGATGCTTTAGAAGTCCTAGTTCTTCTTTTTTTCTATCGACTAACAATTGGGTATAGTCTAGCAGAACGACGCCATTGTTTACCACAATTCCAGCCAGGGCAATTATGCCCATCATGGTCATCATAATTACAAACGGACGTCCAGTTATTACCAATCCTCCAAATACTCCAATCAAACTGAGGAAAATAGCTAACATAATGATCGATGGTTTTGATACCGAGTTGAATTGGAAGATAAGAATTAAGAAAATTAATCCAAGTCCGGAGAAAAATGCTCCAATCAGAAAAGCCATTTGTTTGCCCTGCTCCTCAATTTGACCGGTGTAATCAACAGTTACGTGATCAGGAATTCGGTCGTAATTTCTCATAATTTCTTTGACTTGATCGACCACAGCTCCAGCATCGGTATAACCTGGCTCCAAGGCAGAATAGATAGTGACCACGCGTTTGGTATCCCTGTGTTTAATGGCACTAAATCCAGAAGCATTGTTTTGTTCCACCAGTGAAGAAATGGGAATAACTTTAATTTTCCCAGAGGCCATATCTCTAAAAGTCAATGACTGGTCGAAAATGGCATTTCTGTCATAACGATTTTCATTGTTAAAACGGACGTTAATGTTATAATCGTCACCGTTGAGCTTGTAAATCCCAGCCTTGCTTCCAAAAATACTATTTCTTAACTGTTGAGCTATCATTCCGGTACGAACCCCAAGCTCTCCAGCTTTTTTGCGATCTACATTGACCTGCATTGCTGGCTTAGACTTGTTGACGTCAATTTTGAGTTGATCGATACCTCCAATATTTTTGGAATTGATATAGGTTCGAATATTTTCTGCTACTTGGATGATTTCGGAATAGTCCGGTCCTTCAATTTCAATATTTATCGGATAACCAACAGGCGGCCCAGAGGCGTCCTTTTCAACCGAAATTGCTACACCAGGAAAAACACCTTGAAGCGAGTTTTGAATTTTTTTTTGCAATTCCCCACTGCTCATGCCTTTGCGGTATTTATATTCTCTCATTGCAACGGTTATCTTACTGCGATGAGGCATTGCTGCGGCAGAGCCTGCGTCCGTTTGAGGATTTCCTGCACCTCGACCAACTTGTGATACCGCGTTCTCAACCATAAAATTAATTGAGCCGTCCTTGTAAACGGCGTCTTCAAGGATGTCGTAAATTCTCGATTCTATTTGTAAGGTGAGTTGGTTGGTTTTTTCAATGTCAGTGCCTTCGGGGTATTCAACAAATACAATGATCTGATTGGGCTCGTTGTCCGGAAAAAACTCAACCTTAGTGCGCTGACTTCCTATGGATATACCGAAGGTCATGAATGCACCAAGAAGAAGGATGGTTGTGCCAAGGACAATCCAAATTGGGCGTTTACCTTGCAGAGCATTTCTAACCGATTTTTCATAAAAGCGCTCCCATTTTCCAACAGTGTTGGTTTGGAAATTGTTAGCTATCTTTCTTAAGAATAGTCTATAAATCCAAAGTAAAAGTGCCGTTGCAACCATGACACTTCCCAGAAAATTGTAAGCGCCCCCAAAAAAGAAAATTAACAAACCGAGCCCTCCAATAATTGAAGAGAGACGGATTATTCTTTTGAGAGGCATTTCCTTGTCTTCGGTTTTCATGAACTGGGACACTAATACCGAATTGAAAAATATGGCCACAAAAAGCGATGAACCCAATACTACAGAAAGGGTAATTGGGAAGTAAATCATAAACTGCCCAATTAATCCAGGCCATAGGCCAAGGGGAATGAAAGCGGCGACAGTTGTTGCGGTGGAAATGATGATAGGGTACGCAATTTCTCCAATTCCTTGTTTAGCAGCTTGTACTCGACCCATTCCTTCTTGCTTCATGAGTCGATAGACGTTTTCGACCACTACAATTCCATTGTCTACTAACATGCCCAGCCCCATGATTAGCCCAAACAAAATCATCGTGTTTAGGGTATAGCCCAATTGAGACAATATCATCAGCGACATGAACATGGACATGGGAATAGCAAATCCGACGAAAAGGGCGTTTTTGAAACCTAGAAAAAACATCAATACGGTCACTACCAAAAGAATCCCAAAAATAATGTTGTTGACCAAGTCATCTACTTGGCCAATGGTACGACTTGACTGGTCGTTGGCCGTTGTTACAACCAGGTCCTTTGGAAACACTTTGGCTTGGGTATCTAAGATGATTTTGTTTATTTTTTCAATGGCACTGACCATGTTTTGACCACTGCGCTTTTTGACGTTCAACATAACCACCGGATCTCCAAATTCTCTCGCATAGGTGGTCTTTTTCTCTTCCTTAAACGTTACTTCGGCAATGTCTTTAAGATAGATGGGGTTTCCAAATTCGGACTTAATCACAAACTCTTCAAGGTCTTTGGGATTCTCTATTTCTCCAATTACTCTTACTGTTCTTCGTTGTCCGTTGGCAACTAAATTACCAGCAGACATGGTAATATTTTCCCGACTAATGGCCGTTAGAATGTCGTCGAAACTGATCTTAGAGGACATCATTTTATAGATGTCTACAGCGACTTCGATTTCTTCATTTTGAACTCCCAATAGATCCACTTCTTTGATTTCTGTGAGATCTTCAATAGCCTCTTCCAATACAGTTCCGTAGGCCTTGAGTTGTGGAACAGGGTAATCGCCAGTTAGGTTGATAGTTAAAATTGGGACTTCCTCACCTGGACTCAGTTCAAAAACATTGGGTTCAACCTTGGCATTGTTGAATATTGGCCAGTCTTCGCTAGCTTTTTCTTCATCAACAATGTCTTTCACTTTGAGTTTGGCCTCTTCAATGTCAATGTCATCATCAAATTCTACAATGATCATGGAGTAATCTTCCTCCGAGCTGGAGGTAAGTTCAACCAAATTACTGACAGTTTTCAGTTTGGCTTCAAGAGGATCGGTGATGAGTTTTTCTACATCTTCGGCCGTGTTACCTGGATAGATGGTGCTCACATACACTTTGGTTTCCTTAATTTCTGGAAAGCTTTCTCGCGGCATACTGTTGTAAGCTCCAATTCCCATAAAAAAGATAATGACCATCAACACATATATAGTGGTCTTATTGTCAATGGCTAAACTTGACCATTTGAATTCTTTGATTGTTTTTGGTTTATTAGGACTCATGACGATTATTGATAAATAATTTGAACGGCTTGCCCTGCTCTTACGTTGCGAGCCCCTTCTGTTATGATTTCGGCATGTGGTTCTAACCCAGAAAGCACTTCAACCTTCCCATCTTGAATCAAGCCTGTTGTAATAACACGCCTTTCAGCTACGCCTCTCTCTTGGTCTTCACTTTTTGTAACGGTATATACAAACTGTTCACTTTCCCCATTTTCAGAAATAACACTCAATGGTACTACCAATGCATTCTCTTTGGTGTAGTCGCTAATTTTAATTCTTCCTGTTAGATTAGGCTTGATCATCCCATCCAAATTGGGCACGGCAATTTCGATTTTAAAGGTACGATTGGCTTGGTTGATGTATTGACCTACCTGTTTGATTGTTGTATTGACCGATCGATTAAGTATTGGAAAAAAGACCTCAACAGTAGCACCTTTGGCAATAGCCGACAAGTGCCTTTCTGGAACTTCGGCCTCTATATACATATTTTGTAAATTAATAATGCGCATGATGGGCGATTGTCCCGGATATACTACGCTGCCTTGTTGTGCCATGATGTCGTCGATAACGCCGCTAAAAGGAGCTGTAATCACGGTTTTCTTAAGCTGACTGTCGAGTTGTTTCAATCCTTCTAGTTGAGCCTCATAATTGGCCTTGGCTTGAAGGAATTGCATTTCGCTTCCTATGCCTTGATTCCATAGCCGCTCTTGTTTTTCAAAGGACGTCTTGGCCAAATTCATTTGAATAGCCAATTGAGCCCGACGTTGGCTCATCCCCCCATCATCGATTTTTGCCAATATAGCCCCTTTAGCAACACGTTGTCCTTCAGAAACTACAATTTGATATAAGGTACCAGACATTTCTGAAAATACAACAACATCTTCTCGTGTCGCTACACTTCCTTGTAAATCGATGAAATGTTGAAATACTCTCGGTTCGACTTTTAGGGTGCTGATTAAGGGCAAGTATTGTTCTTTAGACAAATCAGCAATGGCTTCATCCAATAACTGCAATTGATTGCTTCGCTCTTGCTGCTCCAAAAGCAGTGTATTTCGTTTTTCGCGAATGGCCGTGAGATCTCCTTGGGCAACGAGTTGTTCGACCGAAAGTTCAGGATTTCCTCCGCATGATGTTAGTAAAGCGATTGATCCAAAAACTAAAATTGAGGCACTTTTGTTATAAATTTTAATCATGATAAATTTAGTTTGAAATATTGTTGAGGATTGTGTCTAAGATTGTTTTTTTATTGATGACTTCTGTCATAGAGTTGAGGTAATTGTATTGTGCTTCGTAGAGTTGCTTTTGAGCTTGAAGTAAATCAAAACTGCTCGCAATACCCTCAAGAAATTTAACTTGGTTCTTGGAGGAAATTCTCTCAGCCAAAAGCAAATTTTCTTGATTGTTGTAGTAGGTTTCTATGGCAAATTGAAAGTTGCTTTTTGCCGATTCAAGTTCAAAAAACAAACGTTGCCTAGTCTCTTCCAATTGAATTTGTGACATGTCCAAATTCATTCGGGCTTTATTAGTCGATGCCTGTCTTCCTAAACTGCTGAAAATGGGTAAAGACATTCGAATGCCTGCCATCGAATACCCAAACCATTGTTGTTGAGCGTCTGTAAACTTAAACTCGTTGTTGAAGCCATTGTAACCTGCGTTGATGAATGCATTCAATTGGGGTAATGCCTTGCTTTTTTCTAATTTCAATAGAAGACTACTGCTTTCTTCTTGATTTTTGGCTATTCGAAAATCAACATTTTCTTCCAGTTTAAATCCTTGCTCTAAAAGGGCTAAGTCCAAGTTTTGAACTGCCAGACTTTCCAAATCATCTTGCAACAATATCTGATCATCTATTTTGAGACCGAGAACAAGTTTTAACATATTATACGCCAAATCTCGCATTCTTTTCCCATTGTCGTAATTGGCCTCGACTGTCGATTTCAACACGCGCAATTGCTCAACGCTCTCTTCTTCAACCAACCCTTCGGCAAACATGCCTTCGATGTCTCTTAAATTCTTATTGATGTCGCCTAAATTTTTCTCGGCAATACGAATACTCTCATCGGCCATTAGGCTATTGGCATAGGCTGAGGTGGTGGCTTTGACCACTTCAGTTTCTAACTTTTCTTTAGCGTTTTGGGAAATGGCCAAATAGACTTTAGAAGCCTGAAGGCCTACTAAATAGGACCCGTTAAACAGTTGTTGACTCAATTCTGCCGAGACACCGGCGTTTTGTTTCGTGCCAAAAGTCACCGCCGCAAATTCCCCCGGATTTCCACCAAAAAATTCGGCAGGAATCAACGAGACTTGTTGCTTGAGCCAGTTGTTGTAGCTTAAATCTCCTTTGATTTGAGGGAGGCCTGTAGCAATGGTCTTACGCCGCTCATACTCTGCACTCAAGACAGCTTTTTGAGCACTGAGAATTCTGGTGTTATGCACTAAGGCGTGATCAATAGCCTCTTGCATGGTAAAGGTGTAGGGACTTTGCGCCAGCACTGCCAAGGGAAAAATCCAAGCAAGTAGATTGAGAAACTTATTTTTCATTTTGAAAGTTATTGTTAGAAATAAAATCTTTTAATATTGTCATTCCTTTATCCGTGACCAGAGCCCTGAGATGGTACTCTAAAAAACTGTTTTCCAAATAGTGAAGGGTAAAGGAGGTAGGCGGAAAAATGCGTTCATCGCGAATACCCATCATTCCATTAAAGTAAAGCCTTGCAGTAAAGTCAGGATCAATCTCTTGACGGAATAGGTCAGTATCGATACCTTTGCGAATGCTGTTATGGATGCATAAATACATCTTTTCAAATTGATTTTTCCACAGTAAATCGTGTATTTCGGGATAATACTTTTTTAATTGAAATTGAGGAGACATTCGTTCGTTTTTCATGTGACTCATCACAAATCGCTTGACGTCATACAGCTCCTCGATGGGATTGGCAGAGTGGTCACAGATTTGGTCTATACCTGAGGAAATTTTAGTAAATAGCTGGAAGGTCGCCTTTTCAATCAAGGCAGTTTTGTTCTGAAAATGGATGTAAAGGGTTTTTTTTGAAATCCCAATTTGTCGGGCAATATCATCCATGGTCACACTTTTAAATCCAAGTGTCAAGAACAATTCGGTGGCTTTAGATATAATTAACTCCTGTGTACACATATTGCAAAAACTGGCGCGAAAGTAATCATGGAAACTTTAAAAACAAAATAAGTTTCCATAGTTTAATAAAATTTAACATTTATTACTTGGCATGTCATATCGTTTTATAATTCTGCTAACTTGCGCTCATGGATTTTCTGAGCTATTACAGTGAAAAATTTAACTTGGCTTTATCGCAGAGCCAAGTCCAAAGGCAACCCGTAGAGTTGTACCAGCCCATCAATTATATTCTCGATCTAGGAGGCAAAAGAATCAGACCGCTTTTGACGCTTATGGCTGCAGAAGCCTTTGGATCTCAAACAGATGAGGCTATGGGAGCCGCCTTGGCGGTGGAAATTTTTCACAATTTTACCTTGATTCATGATGATATCATGGATGAAGCTCCAATGCGACGCGGTTTGGCTACTGTCCACAAAAAGTGGGATACTAACACAGGTATTCTTTCGGGGGATGCGATGATGATATTGGCCTATAAGGAATTAGAAAAATATTCCGATGACCGATATTTTCAGCTCATGAAAGTGTTCAATAAAGTAGCTTTAGAAGTTTGCGAAGGTCAACAGTTGGATGTCAATTTTGAAACCCAACACACAGTGACTGAGTTGGAATATATGACCATGATCCGTCAGAAAACAGCGGTTTTGGTGGCGGCTGCGCTTCAAATGGGTGCAATAGTTTCACGCGCTTCTGTCAGTGATCAAAACAATATGTACACCTTTGGAATTGAGTTAGGTGTGGCTTTTCAGCTTCAAGATGATTACTTGGACGCATTTGGAGATCCAAAAACTTTTGGAAAGCAAGTTGGAGGAGATATTATTGAAAACAAAAAAACGTTTCTTTACCTTAAAGCCATAGAGCTTCTCAATGCTTCAGAGTCGATGACCTTGAAAAAATTGTTCACTGAAAATCATGAATCTCCAAAGGCT
>JALRKI010000116.1 GCA_023254815.1 Flavobacteriaceae bacterium | reverse complement strand
TCGGCTTACGCAATTTCAGCTCACTTTGTGAGACATCCCCTGTTCTATCAATAAATTTCATTTAAATTTTATTTAACTCTATTACTATGAAAGAATTCAAAAAATTTATCAGCAAAGGCAATGTCGTTGAGTTGGCTGTAGGATTGATTATGGCCACTTATTTTGGGGCCATTGTTAAATCGCTTGTCAACGATATCATCATGCCTCCAATTGGGGCTTTACTCGGTCAGGTAGATTTCGCCGATTTAAAATATGTCATACAATTGGCTCGACCCGAAACTAAACCTGGTGCAGGAGATGGTCTTAGTGAAATTTCCATTAACTACGGCATTTTTATCAACAGCATCATCACCTTTTTGATTGTGGCTTTTTCTATTTTCATGGCGCTAAAAGCGCTTAATAAAATGAAAGAAAAATTAGAGTCTGAACTAGGCAAAGGAAGTCAGCCCGAACCTGAAGGCGCCCCAGCCCCTAGTCAAGAAGAAGTGCTCTTGACTGAAATTAGAGATTTGCTAAAACAGCAAAACGGGAAGTAGTTGACGCATTCTAAAGCTGCATCAAACTGCTAGTTTTGGATCGATGCTTTTGAGCTCAATTCTCAGGTCTTGAAGCATTTGAGCAATGCTGCTTAGCTTCAATTCTTCTTGATGGTACTCTTGGGTATTGATGCAACAACTAAACGCCCAAAGTTCTAATACTTGATCGATTGGCACCTTAAAAGGGGCATAGGACTTGTTGTCTGAAACCAATAAAAGACAACCTTCTTTTTCGGTCAAATCATAAACGCGTTTATAAACTAAACCGTCTTCTTTGGTGAGAACGACATATGTCGTCCCGTCTTTGATGTCAGTCAGACTTTCTACAAACTTGCCTACCACATAAGAACCATTTTTTACGGGCAGCATGGATTCCCCTTTGATGGGAAAAGCACGATGTGTTCCCGTAGGCAAGAAAGGCAATTTAATTTTTTGCAAATGCTCAATGTACTCTGGATCTTCATAGCCTCTGAGATACCCTGCAGAAGTCTTGGCTGTAACTACCTCAATCAAATCCTCGTTGGCTTCATTGATAGTAATTGGAAACAACACCCTTTTGTTGCCTAGCTCAATAAACGAAGTGGCTCCAGATCGAGACAGGTCATTTCGAACCAGTAAGTCAACTGGGACTTTAAAATAATCCGACAATTCAATCAGTCTAGAAACCGAAGGCTCTGAACGACCCTCTTCATAAGAGCCAACAGCAGATCGGGTCCAACCAAGTTCCTCAGCCAAAAGCTCTTGAGACAGTTTTTTCAAATGACGGAGGTGACGAATGTTGCTGTGTATGTAAATCATTTTGGATATGAAATTTTAATTACTACAAAAATAAGCAACATTTGCTACAATATCAAGTTAATTTTGTTTAAACTTATAAAAACAGTCTTTAATGTATCTCAATTGCCACTCCTATTACAGCTTGCGGCATGGCACCATAGCCCCTGAGGAGCTTATTGAGTGGGCCAAAGAAAACAGAGTTAGTCAATTGGCACTGACAGACATCAACAACACCTCGGCCTGTTTGGAAACAATCCGCTTGGCCAAACAACATCAAATTCGTGTCATTCCTGGCGTCGATTTTAGAATGAATCATCAACAACGGTTCATTCTATTGGCAAAAAGTACCGAAGGGTTTGTCAACATCAATGCCTATTTGTCGGATTTGCTACACGAGCCGCAATTTACACTTCCCGATACTGCACCTGTCCTAAAAGACAGTTTTGTGATTTACCCCTATGCCATTGGTCATCAATTAGAGTTAAAACCTCACGAATACTTGGGCGTAAGTCCAACGGACTTGAATCGGATTCCCTTTTCTGTTTGGAAAAATCAACAGCATAAATTAGTCGCACTCCAAAGCATGTCGTTTCGACATCAAAAAGATTTCAATACCCACAGGTTGCTTCGTGCTATTGACTGCAACACTTTGCTCAGCAAATTACCCTCAGATCAGCAAAGCTCACCGACCCATTGTTTGGCGTCTCCAGAAATGCTTGAAAAGATGTTTTCTAACATGCCACACCTAACAAAGCAAAGCAATCAATTGCTGGATGCTTGTCAGCCGGATTTTGACTTTAATATAAACACCTCAAACAACCAAAAGACCTACACCAACAATGCCGATTTGGATTTTCGCCTACTTCAACATCTCGCGCGACAGGGCTTGAGTTATCGCTACCCCAAGCCCAATAAAAAAGTTTTTGATCGGATTGACAAAGAATTGACCACCATCAAAACCATGGGTTTTGTGTCCTATTTTTTAATCAATTGGCGCATTCTAAAATACGCCCGACAAAAGGGTTATTTTTATGTTGGACGAGGCAGTGGAGCCAATAGCATTGTAGCCTATTTGCTCCGAATAACCGATGTTGATCCCATTGAGTTGGACTTGTATTTCGAGCGATTCATTAATCTGTATCGCATCAATCCTCCCGACTTTGATATTGATTTTTCTTGGACTGATCGAGACGACATGACCCGTTTTATTTTCCAACGATTCAAACATGTTGCCCTTATAGCCACCTACAATACCTTTCAAAAACGGGCTGCCATACGCGAACTGGGAAAGGTGTTCGGTTTGCCGAAAAGTGAAATAGACCGGCTAAGTAAAGGATTTTACAATCTCAAGGATTTGGATCAACTGTCACGACTTGTGCTTCTTTACAGCGAACGTCTTCAAGGATTTCCAAATTACTTAGGCATTCACGCTGGCGGTGTCATCATCGCCAACCGCTCTATACACTATTTTGCGGCAAGCTTTATGCCTCCCAAAGGATTTTCAACGGTGCAATTCGATATGGTTGCCGCAGAAAATGCAGGATTATACAAATTTGACATCCTCAGCCAACGAGGCTTAGGCAAAATCAAAGATACCGTGAGTATTGTTGCTCAAAATCAACCCGACCAAGATCCTATCGACATTCACGACATTGTCCGTTTTAAAAAGGACTTAAAAGTCAAACAACTGCTCCAACAAGCCAACGCTATCGGTTGTTTCTATGTAGAATCACCGGCGATGAGAATGCTGCTTCGAAAACTTCAAGTAAAAACCTATTTGGACTTGGTCGCAGCAAGTTCGGTCATCCGACCTGGGGTAGCCTCTTCGGGAATGATGCGAGAATACATTCTGCGCAAGCG
>JALRKI010000106.1 GCA_023254815.1 Flavobacteriaceae bacterium | reverse complement strand
CACTACTGGATACCATACTAAAAAATCACAAAACAGAAACCATCATCGCCCAAACACTAATGACACAGGCCCAACTGTGCTATTTGACCAATGATTTTGTCAAGGCTAAGAATAATTATTTGATGGTTATTAACGACTTTCCCACAGGACTGATGTCTTCCGAAGCCTGCTATGAATTGGCCAAACTCTTTCAAAGTGAATTTAACGACAAAGAAAATGCAATGAAATACTTTGAAATGATCATATTTGATTATCCTTCAAGCCTATTTTTTGTTGAGGCTAGAAGGCGATTTAGACTTTTGAGAGGAGATGATTTAAATTAATCACTATGTACATATACAACGTAACCATACATATTGAAAAACAATTGGAGGATCAATGGTTGGAATGGATAAAGGGCCATATTCCTCAAGTATTGGCAACGCAAAAGTTTCAAAAGGCCACCTTGTCAAGGGTTCTTGGTCATGAAGAAGGCGGAGCTACCTATGCCATTCAATATCAGGCAAAGTCCATGAATGACCTCAATGCCTACTATGCTGAACATGCCCCAGCACTGAGAAAAGAAGGTGAGGCTTTGTTCGGATCAGCCATGATTGGTTTCCGGACAGAACTCCAAGTTTTAGAAGAATTCTGATGACTGTCAAAGCCAAAAAACACCTGGGTCAGCACTTCTTGACTGACGAATCCATTGCTCAAGATATAGCCAATTTGATCAAATCAACTACCGCCGATTTGATTTTGGAAATTGGTCCAGGAACAGGCGTATTGACCAAGTACTTGTCCGATTTAGAGCCGACATTATACTTGGTTGAAATCGATGCCGAATCGGTAGAATACCTGAAAGTCCATTATTTGAGTCTGGCAGACAGAATTATAGAAAGGGATATTTTAAAGTTAGATTTGTCAGCACTTTTTCCCAGTCAGTCAATCAGTATGATTGGCAATTATCCGTATAACATTTCAACTCAAATTGTATTTAAAATGTTGGAGCATAAAAGTTTCATTTCTGAAATGGCTGGTATGTTTCAAAAGGAAGTTGCTGAACGTATTTGTGCTCAGCCTGGCAGTAAAGTTTATGGCATATTGTCTGTCTTGACTCAAGCTTTTTACCATTGCTCCTATGAATTTACCGTTCCACCGCAGGTATTTAATCCACCGCCTAAAGTTGACTCAGGAGTTATCTATTTGAAGCGCAAGGAAAACTTCGTTCTCGGATGCAATGAGGCACTTTTTTTTAAGGTCGTTAAAACGGCCTTTCAGCAAAGGAGGAAGACCTTGCGCAATAGTTTAAAAACCTTTCAATTGAGTGACAATTTAAAAGAAGATAGTATCTTTGACAAACGGCCAGAACAGTTGTCTGTCCAAGAGTTTACGTCATTGACCTCGTTACTGCAAGGTGACACATAAATCCAAGTTGATCATGTCACGAGAAGAATACATGCGATTCCAGTTTTCCGAAGAGCTCCGAAAGGAGGTAATTTCGCTCATTGAATCTCGCAGTGATGACGCTTTACATGTCTATTTTGACGATATCCACCACGCGGATATTGCTGAGGTATTGGGTGAGTTGAATTTGGATCAAGCCACCTATATCATTAAATTACTAGACAGTGACACTACAGCAGAGGTTCTCATGGAACTCGATGAGGACGACAGAGAGAAAATCTTGGAAAACTTATCGGCACAGGAAATTGCCGAAGAGATTGCAGAATTGGATACTGATGATGCCGCCGATATAGTTGCCGAATTGTCTTTAGAGCGTCAGCTGAAAGTGATGTCTAAGCTTGAAGATCTAGAGCACAAGGCAGATATTCAGGAATTGCTAAGATATGCCGAAAATTCAGCAGGCTCTCTCATGGCAAAAGAGTTGGTAAAGGTCAATGAAAATTGGACCGTCACCCAGTGTGTGAAAGAAATGCGCATTCAGGCAGAATTTGTCACACGGGTGCACTCCATCTATGTGATTGACGATAATGAACGCCTCATCGGTCGATTGTCCTTAAAAGATCTTTTGGTGGCTAAACCTAAAGACTTTGTCAAATCGATTTTTATTCCAAAAGTAGATTATGTAGAAGCTTCCGATGCTGTCGAAGAAGTTTCTAAAATCATGCAGAAATATGACCTCGAAGCTATTCCCGTAGTCGACGCAGAAAAGCGCTTGTTGGGCAGAATTACCATTGATGACGTTGTAGATGTTATCAAAGAAGAGGCTGAAAAGGATTACCAATTGGCTGCTGGGATTACTCAAGAAGTAGAGGCCGATGACAGCATTTTTGAACTGGTAAGAGCACGCTTGCCATGGTTGATATTAGGACTTTTTGGCGGATTGGCTAGCGTCTTGATTCTTCAAGACTTTGGCGAAGTTATGGCCTTGCCAAGAGTCAAAAGCTTGTTTTTTTTCACGCCTCTCGTCGCTGCAGTCGCTGGTAATGTTGGAGTACAGTCTAGTGCCATTATTGTTCAGGGTTTGGCCAATGACATCGTTAGGGGTAGTATGGTCAATCGACTGTTGAAAGAAGTTGGTCTCAGTTTGATCAATGGATTTGCCCTAGGCCTATTGGTTGTTTTATTCGGTGCCATTTTGAATTTCGAATTTTTATTCAGCTTAACAGTAGCCATATCTATGATTTGTGTCATTATTGTCGCTGCCCTAATTGGCACTTTCGTACCCATATTGTTGCACCGCAGAGGAATTGACCCAGCCATTGCCACAGGACCATTTATCACTACCAGTAATGATATTTTTGGAATTTTCTTGTTCTTTATGATCGCTAAATTGATATTGCAGTTCTGATGAGGGTTCTTCATTTGGATCAGAATCACTCCGACCTCATCGACGGATTGAGACAATTGGGGTGGGAGAATGTCGAAAACTATTCCGCATCTAAGGAAGTCATTGAACAAACCATTGATCAGTTTGATGGATTGGTAATTAGAAGTCGATTTCCCATTGATCAATCATTTTTGTCGAAGGCCGTGAATTTAAAATTTATTGCACGTGTTGGTGCTGGAATGGAGAACATAGACGTTAACCAAGCACTTTCTCAAGACATTCTTTTATTTTCTGCACCCGAGGGTAATTCAACTGCACTTGCTGAGCACACCTTAGGTATGCTGCTGGCACTAACCAATCACATTCCAAGGATTAATCAGCAGGTGAAATCAGGAATTTGGTTGCGTGAAGCAAACCGCGGACATGAAATTTCTGGAAAGACCATTGGGCTGATAGGCTATGGTCATATGGGTAAGGCTTTTGCTTCAGTTCTCAGCGGCCTCAATGTCACGGTAATTTTTCACGACATCATTGACGGTATCGGCGATGATTATGCTAAACAGGTGAGTTTAGCAGAGTTGCAAAAGTGCGCAGACGTTGTGAGTTTGCACGTTCCCGAAACTGAACTTACTATTGGGATGGTCAATGCTAAATTCATAAGTCAATTTGCCAAACCGTTTTGGCTCATCAATACGGCTCGTGGCAAGGCTGTGGTAACCGAAGATTTAGTTGAAGGTTTAAAAACTGGAAAAATTAGGGGTGCAGCTTTAGATGTATTGGAGTACGAGAAATCATCTTTTGAAGATATGTTTAAAAATAATACCTTGCCTGAAGCCTTTTCTTTTTTGTCACAATCGGATAATGTCATACTGTCTCCGCATGTTGCTGGATGGACTGTTGAAAGTCATCAAAAGTTGGCTCTCGTTTTGCTCGACAAAATTAAAAAGGCCTTTGAATAATATTCTATATTGATTTCAATTACCAATTTCTATGCAATCCAAAGCTCATACTCCAGAGGCATATATTGAAGAATTGCCACAAGCAAGTCAAACCGCAGTATCCAAATTGCGTCAATCTATCTTAGAACATATCCCCATAGGTTTTGAAGAAGTGATGAGCTACGGTATGATTGGGTTTGTAGTGCCTCACAGTATCTACCCCTCTGGGTATCACTGTTCACCAGAGCTTCCTTTGCCTT
>JALRKI010000084.1 GCA_023254815.1 Flavobacteriaceae bacterium | reverse complement strand
AAACTTTCAGAAGATTGGCGCCTAGGTCTATTGAGTATTCAGACTGATGAAGATCTAGAAAACGAAATTGCCAGCAACATTAACTGCTGCTGGGTAAGGGTATTCGTACCACATTTTGGAATAATGCTCGATGGAGCCTTTTACGTATTCTGTTGATCGACCCCAGGCATCTTGTCCGTCACTTTCAATTGGGTAAGCCGAAATGGCCATACTTTTCTTACCGCTTGGCAAGTTGATACGAGAAGCATCGACGATAAAAGCAGCGGATGAAGCCCATGCCACATCTCTTGCATTATTCATTTTGAAATGCCATGTCAATTCCGATGAACCCGAAGGTCTTGAATTGGGATCAGTCACTTCTTCGGCAGTGCGGATCATAACTGTAGAATCGCTTTTAGACGCGGCTGCCCAGCGTTCCATTTGAGTTTTAGTATAAACTTCAGAGGGGTTTTGAAGCTCACCTGATGCTACAACCAAGTGACTGGCAGGAACCGTAATAGCCATGTCAAAATCGCCGTACTCCAAATAAAACTCTCCCGCACCCAAGTAAGGCAAAGTATTCCATCCATAAACGTCGTCGTAAACACACATTCTTGGATACCACTGAGCAACCGTATAGAGGTTACCATTTTCTGTGGCCAGAACTCCCATACGGTCAGAACCATAGTCGGGAGAAGTGAACGAATAATCGATGATTAGGGTAATTTTACCACCTCGGGCTTCCAAGCCTTTTGGCAATTCGATTTGCATGCGCGTGTCTACAATGCGATAGGTCAATTCAACAGCAGTACTTTTGCGACCACTGCCAACTACCATTTTCACAGCAGTGATGTCATATCCTCCGTCAAATTCTTGACCTTTGGCACCATTTCGACTGCCTCTCAAGGGAATGATGGCATTACCTCTTGAATCTTTTTCAAAGAGATTTTGATCCAATTGCATCCATAAGAAATCCAAACGGTCTGGGCTGTTATTGGTGTAGGTGACTATTTCAGATCCTGTGAGTTTTTTTGCAGTGTCGTCCAAACGAACAGCAAGACTGTAACTGGCACTATTTTGCCAATAGGCGTGACCTGGCTGTCCACTCGCCGAGCGCGTATCTGTGGCATTTTTGGTATAAAAATGATTGCCAAAGGCCTTGTTGTAATCGTATTTTGATTCTTCTTCTTGAGAAAAAGCTGTCATTGCAACAAATAACATTGCAAGCAGTAGTGAGAAATTTTTAGAAAATCTTGTCATGGAAAATGATTGAAATGGTTTAGTTTTTTGAAAAGCAATGCAAAGTAAAATAAAATGTGCTAGCTTGAATCATTTTTAGATAAATTTAAGAGAATCGATAGTTGTAGGAATGGACGATCATGAGTCAGGTAAAATGTGGGCTACTTTGTCATGATTAATGAAATTTATACAACAAAATATTTTGAAAATCTATTCCTGGAATGTACCATGACTGCAGCGACTTAACACCATGGCATCAACGTGACAGGAACAATCCAATCGACTCCTGGAAGAAATCAAAACTACTTTGAAGTTGGGCTAACTAAAAAGGATAATGAAAATGAGATATAGATGAGTATTGGGTTCTAATCAGATGAGGGCATGATTTGACCGAATTATAAAAAAAATCTAAACGAATCCAGGGAGTGTAAAATATTTATGAAACTAAGTTAGGCATTGAGCAGCTGTACCTCATATGCATTCACGGCTCCTGCCTTCCTAAAGGCTTTTATCACCCTGCTGCTGTTGTCTTTGGAACATAGGGCTACCATGACACCTCCGCCTCCAGAGCCCACAATTTTGGCTCCATATGCACCGTTTTGTCGGGCTGAATTCATCATGAGAGAAAGGGTTCTTGGAGTGTTCTCGATGTAGTTTTCTAAAATGTGCTGATGGGTGTTCATAAGACGACCAATTTCATCGGCAGCTGGTTGTTGTCTGAACAATTGGAGTGCTTCTTGAGTAATCAGGTGATTGTGAATGGCAGCATACCAGTGTTTGCGGTACATGGGGTCTATGGCATTCATGTAGCGTTCCACATCACTGTCATCGGCCTTGTGCAATAGAAATTCGGGATTTAAGGATTTTACCGATTGAATGGCTTTTTCGATATAGTTGCGGGCATTTTTCAAAACTTCGAGGGTTTTTTTCTCCACACCCGATTCGGCAATAACAACACTTTCTAGAGGGGAGTTGAGTAGTTCAATGGCAAAGGTTGTATTGTCGAGACATATCAAGCGTTGATGCGCTATGGTGATATGATCCATATGACCACCTGGCTGATTGAAAAATCCTACCTCGGCTCGGTGGGACCAGGTGGCAATTTGGTCGTTTGTTGGTGTTAGATGAGGAAAACCTACGGCTGCCAAAAACTTGATCCATGCAGTAACTAGGGCGGTAGAGCTAGAGAGTCCAGCATTCATCGGAATGTTGCCTTCAAGTACCAGGTCGTAGCCCTTTTCAAAGAGCGCACCTTCATTTAACATGACTGCCATTCCAGAGAAAAAATAATCCGGTTGGGCTGTAAAATCCTTGAGCGACAGAGGAATCCGTCTGGTGGTATTCGTATTTTTTAGCGTAATGTTAAAACAATCCAATCCGTTTGGTTGCGCCGTCAGAGTGATGAATCTATCTATTGCTGCGGCAATGATTGGAAGTCCGATGTAGTCTTGATGATCGCCAAAAAAACAAACCCGACCTGGAACTCGAATCTGAAAAGGAATTTCGGATTTAGTCAACAACATTCAAAGGAAGGGTATTTTTCCATTGTCCTCTAGTGAAGTCTGGAAAATCTTGAGGCATGCCGTCTTGTGCTACGGAAGCTTCACTCAATGGGGCAACAGCACTCCAAAAGCAGCCTTCGTATAGGTTTTGATCTAGAGGAAGACCATTTCTGAGACATTCAATAATGCGGTATAACATCAAAAAATCCATCCCACCGTGACCACCCATAGCTTCGGCAACTTTACCTAAACGGCGGTACATGGGATGTTCATACTGTTCGTTAAAAGCGTCAAGTTGTTCGCCTTGAGCCCAATAGTGATGGCTGTCTGTAGCACCTGGTACACCTCCTTCTAGAGCAACTCGAGTTGGAAAGCCTGCCAAGGTGCCTTTGGTGCCTTGAATCAAATTGTGTCGAGAATAGGGACGAGGACTGGTTTCATCCCACTGTATCATAATGGTTCGTCCCAAATGAGTTTTTACGATGGAGGTGTTCATGTCTCCTCCCTTAAAATTTAAGGCATTCCATTTGTGATCTTTGGGATAATGCGATTGAGCGTATTGCTGACGACCATAGGCTGGAGTAGAGTAAGAAACTAATGATTTAAAATTGTCTTCACCTCGCGCCAAATTCATATACTGTGCCACTGGTCCCAATCCATGGGTAGGATAGAGATTTCCATTGCGTTTGGCATACTGATAGGTGCGCCAAGATCCTGTGCCTCGTTCCTGTTCTTCCATTTGGAAACGCAGTTCGTGAATGTATGCGGCTTCTGCGTGGAGCAAATCTCCAATGACATGTTGACGACACAAATTCAAATAGCGGAGTTCTTCTCTACCATAGTTGACGTTCTCCATCATCATACAATGCTTTTTGGTTCGCTCCGATGTTTCCACTATTTCCCAGAGCTGGGACAGACTCACGGCAAGGGGTACTTCGACAAAAGCATGGGCTCCTTGTTTCATGGCTTCTACTGCCATGGGACCATGGTTGTCCCAATCGGTCGAAATAAAAACCGCATCTGGCTTGACCTCCTCCAACATGGTTTTCCAACCTTCTTCTTTTCCAAAATACGTCTTGATACTTTGATGTCTTTGTCCCTTTCCTATTGTTTGACATTTGGACTTGGAGGCTTCTGCCAAATCCTCGTACAAGTCTGAAATGGCAACAATCTCAGTGCCTTCAATTTGAGCCAATTGTGCCGCATGCCCTGATCCTCGTGCTCCGACACCAATGAGTGCAATGCGAACGGTTTCAAGTTTGGGCGCTGCAAAATCTCCCATATAGTCGGCATCTTCGAGTGGTCTTTCTTGTGCAGTTAGCTTGAGCGTACTGGCCAAGTACAGCCCTGCTGCAGTGAGGCCTGTTTTTTGAAGAAATGAACGGCGATCAATATTTTTCATGACAGTTGGGTTAATTTTTAAACCAAAATAGTGATTTTTTTCGGATTCAAATGACGCCTTAATTCACGTTTTCTGTTAATTTTGGTCAATCATGAAATATATTTTAGCTTATAGTTTGCCTATAATCACCTTTTTAGGGCTTCAAATTGGGGGTTATTTTTCTTTTTCAGGTGTTTGCTATGCCTTTGTATTCATCCCAGTAATAGAACAATTCACTAAGGTTTCCTCTGAAGATAATAATTATCGATGGCATCAAAGATTTTTTGATGTGTTGCTTTATGGCAATTTGTTTTTTGTCTATGGTTTGTTGGTCTATTCTACCCAATGGTTAGATTCCCAAAGACAACCCCATGAGCTGGTAGGACTTGTGTTGTCACTAGGAACGGTTTTAGGGTCAAATGGCATCAATGTGGCACATGAATTGGGGCACCGCGGTCATTGGATGAATCACCTGGCAGCATTTTTCTTATTGCTTCCCAGTCATTACTATCATTTTTTTATAGAACACAATCACGGCCATCACTTGGATGTGGCAACACCTAAAGATCCTTCAACGGCTCGTAAAAATCAATCGGTCTATTCTTTTTATATTCAATCGGTATTTGGAACTTATGTCAAGGCTTGGCGGATTCAACGTCAATTGCTCACAAGGTCTTCAAAACATTTTTTTAGTGCTTCTAATTACATGTTATGGGCTGGGCTTAGCCATTTAGTATGGATTGGGACGGGCATAAAATTTTTAGGGCTCTTTTCAATGCTTATTATTGCTTTGGCTGGCGTGGTAGGGCTGTTGCTATTGGAAACCATCAACTATATTGAACATTATGGTTTGACAAGAGGGCTTACTGCCCAGGGCAGATATGAGAGAGTTGACATCAGTCATTCTTGGAATTCTAACCATATACTGGGCCGAATGTTGTTATATGAGTTGACAAGACACAGCGATCACCACTATAAATCAACCAAACCATATCAAAATTTGGTTCATCAACAAAGCAGTCCTCAGTTGCCCTATGGATACCCTACCTCAATGCTTTTATCGTTAATTCCACCGCTTTGGTTTAGTGTCATGAATCCAAAAATTCCTATTAAATTATAGTGGTAGTCTGACTTTTTTCTATTTTTTTTTGTGAAAATGTTTAAAAGTAATTTTTTTGATTTTAATTTGCTCCACCTAAGTTCTATTAACACTTAGCGGCTATATAATTTGAATTCTGTTTCTAACTTCGGATTTTTGAAAATTTGGAAGATATTTTCTAAGATGGCTTGCTTGGCAAGAAATCGATCTATAAAGCACGGTTCCTCCTACTTGAGCGCAGTACGGCTCGTACCCCTAAGGTTATTTTCTAACGTCATATGCCTATTGTTGGTATAATTTTCACCGCTCTTGTTTACTGATTATTTCAAATAAAAAATCCTTTTATTTCTCGAGACAATAACAATGAATAACCGATATATCGACTTAATTGAGCAGACTTTTCACTTCCCTCAAGAAGAATTTACCCTCGATGAAGTAGGCTTGCGTTTCCATGACATTGATTTGACCAAACTCATTGAGACCTATGGCACCCCCTTAAAGTTTAGTTATCTGCCCCAAATTTCTAACAATATCAAAAAGGCAAAAAGGATGTTTCAAAGCACCTTTGAAAAGTTGGATTACAAGGGTAAATACCATTATTGCTATTGCACCAAAAGTTCTCATTTTAAACATGTGCTGACCGAAGCTCTGAAAAATGACATTCACTTGGAGACTTCCTCGGCAGTGGATATGGACATCATAAAAAATTTAAAATCCACAGGAGAAATAACCAATGAAACCTACGTCATCAGCAACGGATTTAAGACCAAAACCTATATTGCCAATATTGCCGATTTGATCAATGAGGGTCACTTCAACTGCATTCCTGTAATAGACAATTATGCTGAGCTAGATTTACTTTCAGAAAAAATCAATGGCGATTTCAACATTGGAATACGCATCGCTTCTGAGGAAGAGCCTAAATTCGAGTTTTACACCTCTCGACTGGGAATTGGCTACAAAGACATTGTACCTTTTTATGACCAACAAATAAAGGATAACGACAGAGTTCAACTCAAAATGCTTCACTTTTTTATCAATACTGGCATTAGAGATAACGCGTACTATTGGAACGAATTGGTTAAGTGTTTAAAGGTTTATGTCAGTCTAAAAAGAAGATGCCCAAGCTTAGACAGTTTGAACATAGGAGGCGGTTTTCCTATCAAAAATTCCTTGGCCTTTGAGTTCGACTATGAGTATATCATTGAAGAAATCGTCAATCAAATTAAGGTGACTTGCGAGGAAGCTGAAGTGCCTGTGCCAAACATTTTTACTGAATTTGGGAGCTATACAGTGGGCGAAAGTGGAGGGGCCATTTTTAAAATTCTCAATCAAAAGCAACAAAATGATAGGGAAAAATGGAATATGATTAACGGATCATTCATTACCAATTTACCCGATACTTGGGCCATCAATAAACGTTTTATCATGCTGCCAATAAACGGTTGGAAAGATCCTTATGAACGGGTTTTGCTGGGGGGCTTGACCTGCGATAGCGACGATTATTACAACAGTGAACAACACGTCAACGCTATCTATCTGCCAAAGTATTCCAAACAAAAGGCATTGTATGTTGGATTCTTTAATACCGGAGCCTATCAAGAATCAATAGGTGGTTTTGGTGGACTTCAACATTGCTTGATTCCCTCGCCACAGCACATTTTAATTGATAAAAATGACAAGGGGGAGATGGTCACCTCTGTATTTAAAAACCAACAATCCAGTGAACAATTACTTAATATTTTAGGATATGAAAACTAGAACTTATGCGGGTATTCCCGAAGAGTTTGCCAAATTAGAAACTGCTAAAATTGTACTTATTCCAGTGCCTTATGACGGAACCAGTACATGGCAAAAGGGTGCTGATAAAGGCCCTGAAGCCTTTTTGGAGGCTTCGGAAAATATGGAATTGTACGATATAGAAACACGTTCCGAGGTCTACAAGGAAGGAGTCTATTTGGCCGATCCAGTTATCGAAAATAGCTCCCCCGAGGCCATGGTCGATGCTGTTCATCAGATGACCAAATCTTACATCAAAAGAAATAAATTCACCACTGTGTTTGGAGGGGAACACTCGATTTCTATTGGTACCATTAGAGCATTTAACGACTGCTTTGACAATTTGACTGTGTTGCACATTGACGCTCATGCCGATCTTCGTAGCAGTTATGACGGAAGTAAATGCAATCACGCATGTGCCGTTCATGAAGCCAGCAAAATAACAAATCTGGTTCAGGTAGGCATTCGCTCTATGGATCAAGTTGAACTCGATTTTATGGATTTGAACAAAACATTTTTTGCCCATGAAATGGCTGCCGATGACCTTTGGATGGACTCGGCCATAGAAGAAATGACCGACAATGTTTTTATCACTTTCGATTTGGACGCCTTTGATCCTTCAATCATGCCAAGTACAGGAACTCCAGAGCCAGGAGGGTTGCTGTGGTACGAAACCCTAGAATTTCTGAAAATGGTATTTAAAGAAAAAAATGTGGTAGGATTTGATATTGTTGAACTTTGTCCAAATTCCAACGACGGATCTTCTAACTTCTTGGCGGCCAAATTGTATTATAAAATGCTGTCCTATAAATTTATGGAAGAACAAGAGGATGAAGTCATGGACGATTCTGACGACGACCTTTCTTTCGAAGCTTTAAAAGCTAAATTCTCTTCCGATGATGACTAATAAAGGCGAAATTTCACAATTTATAGAAAGGTATTATTTGCATTTCAACGCTGCGTCATTAGTCGATGCCGCGAAAGGCTATGAACAGCAATTGCAACAAGGCAGTAAAATGTTGGTCTCCCTAGCTGGAGCAATGAGTACAGCCGAAATAGGCAAAATATTTGCCGAAGTCATAAGACAGGATAAGGTTCAAATCATATCTTGTACTGGAGCGAATCTTGAAGAAGACGTCATGAATTTGGTTGCTCATTCGCACTACGAAAGAATCCCAAATTACCGTGACCTAACTCCAGAGCAAGAGTGGGATTTGCTCGAAAGAGGATTAAATAGGGTCACCGATACTTGTATTCCAGAAGAAGAAGCTTTTAGAAGACTT
>JALRKI010000065.1 GCA_023254815.1 Flavobacteriaceae bacterium | reverse complement strand
CCCCTGCTCCCGACATCATTCATGAAGCCGCTGGTCATGCTCCAATAATTGCCAATCCCGATTATGCAGAATACTTGAGACGCTTTGGGGAAATTGGCAGCAAGGCTATTTCGTCTTCCATGGATGTAGAAATGTATGAAGCCGCCAGAAAATTGTCAATTCTGAAAGAGGCAAGAGTTCAGGACGAAACAGCCATTGCGGAAGTAGAACAAGAAATCGACCGACTTCAATCGAGCACTGAGCGGATGAGTGAAATGGCCATGATCAGAAACTTGCATTGGTGGACCGTGGAGTATGGACTCGTAGGTCCACTTGACAATCCCAAGATTTATGGCGCTGGGTTACTATCGTCAATCGGAGAAAGTCAGGCATGCATGAGTCCTAAGGTCAAAAAATTGACTTATGACATTGAAGCAGCCTACCAATCATTCGATATTACTAAGGCGCAACCGCAACTTTATGTTACACCCAATTTTGCACACCTCAGCGAAGTTTTAGAAGAATTTGCTAATAAAATGGCCCTAAGAAAAGGTGGTCTCTCCGGTGTTGAGAAGGCCATTAATTCCCGACAATTGGCTACAGTTGAATTGAGCACTGGCCTTCAAATATCGGGGATTTTCAGCAAAGTTATCTCAGATGAAGGTGAGCCTATTTACATCCAAACCACAGGTAAAACTGCCTTAGCCAATAATAATAAAACACTTATTGGGCACCAAACAGAGCAGCATGCCAACGGATTTGGCTCTCCAATTGGCAAACTCAAAGGGATTAACTTGGCCATTGAAGATATGAGTCCCCGCGACTTGAAGCACTACAACATCTATGAAGACGAAAGGGTGTGTTTGGAGTTTGAAGGCGGCGTGAAGGTTACGGGAGACATTGTAACTGGTACTCGAAATCTGAAGGGCAAAATTTTGATTATTAAGTTTAAAAACTGTTTAGTCACCTATAGAGATCAAGTTCTATTTCAACCAGAATGGGGAATTTATGATATGGCCGTTGGCAAGTCTGTGACTTCCGTATATTCGGGACCAGCTGACTTCAACAGTTTTGATCTCACCCAAATGGTTTCCGAAACTAAGACCATTCATGTCCCAAAAACTAAGGAAGAACTCCGTCTAGATGAATTATACGCCTCAGCAGATCAATTGCGTTCCACTTGGGATTGCACTCTTGCAGGGCAAATCTTAGATACTTTGATGGTGGAATATCCCAAAGATTGGTTGTTGTCATTTGAATTACTGCAGGCTGCCAGAAAAAACGATGAGACCCAATTGGTTCATGACATTAGCGCTCATTTGAAGAATTTAAAACAGAATCGACCAGAGATTGCCCATTTATTAGGCCCCTAGTACTTTCATGAAATCAAGAGGCGACTGGCGGACAAGGCCGCTCCAATTCCTTTAGGATTTTTACCGCCCGCAGTAGCAAAAAAGTTCTGTCCTCCTCCTCCTCCTTCAATGTGAATTCCCAATTCACGTATCACTTGACTTGCATCATAACCATTGGAATCAACAAGTTCTTTAGAAATATAGCAAGACAGAAATGCCTTGCCGGCGATCTCAGAGGCCAAGACAATAAAAGCATTTTGCTTCAAAACTCCTAATGCGAATGAAAGGTCTTTCAACCCCAAGGCGTCCAATTCTACCTGTTCAGCTAAGAATTGAACACCTCCTATTGACTCGAAATTTTCAGACAATGAAACCGCCAATTGCTTCGCTTTTTCACGTTTCAATTGCTCCACTTCCTTTCTCAAGGCCAAGTTTTCAGCTTGCAAGGCCTCGATAGATTTTACAGTACTGGCTGGCGACTTTAGGGTTTTCGAAATTTCTGCAATCAATTTGTCGTTATGGTGAAATCGAGCTTTTACCTCGTCGCCTGTAATGGCTTCTATTCTTCTTATACCCGAGGCTACCGCAGTTTCGGCAGTAATTTTAAAATACCACAAATCCGAAGTTTGTTGTACGTGTGTTCCTCCGCAAAGCTCAATTGAAGAACCAAATTTAACAGTCCTCACAGTATCGCCATATTTTTCACCAAAAAGCGCCATTGCTCCTGTGGCCATTGCAACTTCCATTGGAACCTGTCGCTGCTCTTCCAATTTAATATTCTCTCGAATGCGATCATTAACGAAGAGTTCAACGGCCTGTATTTCCTCTTCCGACATTTTCGCATAATGCGAAAAATCAAATCTCAATTGCGTTGGTTGGACTGAAGATCCTTTTTGTTCGACATGAGTTCCCAGTACCGCTCTTAGTGCTTGGTGAAGCAAATGAGTAGCAGTATGGTTACAAGTAGTCTGAACCCTGCGAAGACCATTGACTACCGCTTTGAAGCTGGAATCTAAATTGCTTGGTAATGTTTTTGTCAAGTGATAGACTTGATCGTTCTCCTTTTTGGTATCCATCACTTCAATCTTTGATCCATCAGCCAACTCAATATATCCTGAGTCGCCAATCT
>JALRKI010000060.1 GCA_023254815.1 Flavobacteriaceae bacterium | reverse complement strand
GATACTATTCTATACGCTGCCGCTTTTGACGCTAATGGCGGAGTGTTCGAACCTTTATTGGACGAAAAGGACGCAATTATTTCTGACAGTTTGAATCATGCTTCAATTATAGATGGGGTCAGGCTTTGTAAAGCCAAAAGGTATCGCTATCAAAACAGCGACATGTCCGACCTCGAAACTCAACTTATTGCCGCCAATAAAGAGGGTGCGCGTTTCAAATTAATCGTAACAGATGGCGTGTTTTCGATGGATGGCCTAGTTGCTCCCTTAGATCAAATTTGCGATTTAGCCGAACAATATGACGCTCTTGTGATGGTAGATGAATGCCATGCTGCTGGATTTATTGGACCAACAGGGAGAGGTACCTTAGAAGCAAAGAATGTCTTGGGGAGAGTAGATATTGTTACTGGCACTTTAGGAAAAGCCTTAGGTGGAGCAATGGGAGGTTATACGACGGGTAAAAAAGAAATTATTGAAATTTTACGTCAACGTTCGAGACCTTATTTGTTTTCAAATTCACTAGCTCCAGCGATCGTTGGAGCGTCAATTAAAGTTTTTGACTTGCTTTTGACAGACACTACACTCAGAGACCAATTGGAATGGAACACTAACTATTTTAAAAAAAATATTAAAGCGGCGGGATTTGACATAGTAGATGGTGAAAGTGCCATTGTGCCAATAATGCTATATGACGCTCAATTAGCTCAAAACATGTCTAATGAACTTTTGCGCCTGGGCGTATATGTAACCGGCTTTTTCTATCCGGTTGTGCCCAAAGAAAAAGCCAGGATTAGAGTTCAATTGTCATCGGCCCACACCCAATTACATTTGGACAAAGCTATTGCTGCATTTACTGAAGCGGGGCGCAAGTTTGGAGTAATTTGAGCATAATTTTAACTTTCGTCAAGATAAATTCGTATTTTTCTTGTTCAAATTTGTAATGTAACCTCAAATCCTCTACTTTTGGGGTTATAATTTAAAATTTTAAATACTCATATTTCTATGAAAAAGCAAAACTTACTTACGCTTATGGTTGGTTTGTTCTTTGGATTGACAACAGTTATTTCTCAAAATAGCGACAATCCATGGCAAATAACCCTTGGTGTTAACGCGGTAGATTTTTACCCTGTTGGCAGCCATACATCTGTTCAAGGTGGAAATTTAGAAGGCATTACTAATATCAACCATTGGAACACTTTACCCTCCATTTCTTACCTAGGAGTATCAAAAAACATTTCAGGCAATTGGTCTTTGGGCGTTGCAGGTTCTATGAACTCTATTACTCAGTGGGGTACTGCTGAAATTAAAAGTGTTCAATACTATTCTGCTGACTTGAATATCAAATACAGCTTAGGAAGTTTGATCAAAAGCCAAAAACTTGAGCCTTTCGTAGGCTTTGGTGGAAGCTGGGTTGGAGTCGAACAAAACGATTACTTCAAGGTAGATGGAAACAATATTGGACAACCTGCTGCCAATGCTCTTGGTGGATTGTCCTTGTGGTTCTCTGACGGATTTGGTCTAACACTTCAATCTCAGTACAAGCATTCTTTCGGAGAGCGCAAATCTGCTCAACATTTCCAACACACTCTCGGAGTAGCTTTACGTTTCGGCGGTAAAGACACTGACGGCGATGGTGTATATGACAAAAACGACGCGTGTCCTGAAGTTCCTGGATTAGCAGCATTTAACGGCTGTCCAGATTCTGATGGCGATGGTATTGAGGACAGCAAAGACGATTGTCCTAACAACCCAGGCTCTGCTGAAATGAACGGATGTCCTGATTCAGATGGTGACGGCATAGCTGACAGTAAAGACAGCTGTCCAAATGCTGCTGGTTCGGTTGCAATGAAAGGTTGTCCAGATGCCGATAACGACAAAGTTGCCGACAAAGACGACAAATGTCCAAATGAAGCAGGTCCTGCGGCCAACAAAGGTTGCCCATGGCCCGATTCTGACAATGATGGTGTTCTTGACAAAGACGACAACTGTCCAAACGAAGCTGGAACAGCTGCTAACAACGGTTGTCCAGAGGTTTCAGTTCCTAACGAAGTAGTTAATCAACTTTCAAACTACGCAAGAACTATCAATTTCAATACTGGTAAAGCAACGTTGAAACCTGATGCACTGCCTGTTCTGAAAGCGATTTCTGCAATCGTTAATGAGTATCCTAAAGCTAAATTCGTTATCGAAGGTCATACTGATTCGACTGGTAGTAATGCCTTGAACCAACAACTTTCTGAAAAACGTGCGAATGCCGTTAAAGATTATCTTGTTGAAAATGGCGTTAGTGCTTCACGTTTAACTGCTGTCGGTTATGGTGAAACTCGACCAATTTCTGATAATGCTACTGCAAAAGGCAGAGCAGAAAACCGTCGCGTAGAAGTTAAACTACACGATTAAAACTCTGCTTATATTTTTTAGAGAAAAAGCGTTCCTTTATGGAGCGCTTTTTTATTTTGGATTAATCATATTACTATTTCTATAATGACCACTTTTATCAAGGATGTGCTGCTTGATTTGTCTGCCAAAGAAAAAGATTTGTCAGAGCTTGTGTTTGTTTTGCCCAATAAGCGTTCTGGAATTGCCCTTAAAAATGAAATAGCATCAGTTAGTCTCAAAATGCAATTTGCACCAAAGATTGTGGCTATCGAACAGTTAGTGCAAGAAATTTCAGAATTAAGGCCCATATCACCTACAGGATTATTAATCAAAACTTATCGTGCTTATCTTGCGACATACCTACAAGAAACCCCCGAATCTTTTGAACAGTTTCTAAATTGGGGACCTCGATTAATTCAAGATTTTGTCGAAATCGATAGGTATCTCATAGAGGTGGAATCTTTGTTTAAAAGTATCCTGCAGCTTAAATCTATTGAGACCTTTGGTCAAGACCCCAAAACCCCGTTGGTTTCAAATTATCTTAAATTTTGGGAACAACTGTTGCCAATATACCACCGCTTGAACAAGACTCTACTCGAGTCTGGTGAAGGTCATCAGGGACTCATGTACAGGGTTGCTTTAGAGAATCTTGAAAACTATTTGAACGAACATCAATCCAAAGAGTTTGTTTTTTTAGGATTCAATGCACTTAATGCTTCCGAAGAAATCATATTTCAAGAACTCCTTGGTCGAGAGATGGGGACCATCTATTGGGATAGTGACCACTATTTTTTGACTAACGAAATGGAAGAAGCTGGTCTATTTATGAGGCGTTACTTTAGCTCATGGAAATTCTATAAGCATGAGACTCCCCTTGGCATCCAAAGTCATTTCACTTCACCAAAAAAAATAAAATCGATCGAAACACCAAAATCAGTGGGTCAAGCAAAATATGTTGGAGGACTGATTAAATCGTTGTGGGAAAAAAACAAGTGCAAAAATACTGCTGTCGTACTGGCCGATGAAACCCTTCTGTTGCCTTTATTAACTGCTTTGCCTGCAGAAATTGACACAGTCAATATCACAATGGGATTCCCCCTGAAAGCTACACCAGTCGCTGGATTGCTGTCAAGCATCTTTAATTTACAAATCAACAAGGAGAAAGAAGGATTCTACTACAAATATGTACTGAGCATTCTCTCCAACCCATTGTTAGAGTCATTGGTAAGTCCGTCAAAAAGATATTGGATAAATGACATGACTGGATTCATTCAAGAACAGAATCTCGTGTTTATAACAATCGATCAGTTGAAGCTTGAAGCCGATGCTAATTTGGAATGGATAGATTTAATATTTTCCCCTTGGGAGAACCCAGAGCAGGCTCTGGATCGATTGGTGATTCTCATCGAACACATCAAAAATGGCTTGAACCAAAAGTCACATTCCGATTTCTTTACCTTGGAGTGTCTTTACAATTTTTTCACTCTGCTTAACAGTCTTAAGCTTGAAATAAAAGGGTTTAGTGGTATAGAAAGTATAAAGACTCTTGAGCACCTTTATAAAAATTTGATGGAAGAAGCCACTTTGGACTTCAAAGGAGAGCCTCTAAAAGGATTGCAAATCATGGGAATTCTAGAATCTCGGGTTTTAGATTTTGAAACTGTGATCATCACTTCAGTCAATGAAGGCAGACTGCCAGCAGGGAAACATCAAAACTCATTCATTCCTTATGACGTCAAATGCGCCTTTGACCTTCCGACCATCAAGGAAAAGGATGCTATTTATGCTTATCATTTTTATCATTTAATCCAGAGGGCTTCCGAAGTCTATATGGTTTGTGACTCCATCGTCGATCGACTTAATGGTGGCGAGCCAAGCCGATATTTATTGCAGTTAGACGTTGGCAGAGTACATCAAATAGAGCGCATAAAAGCAATTGCTGAAACGCCAATGCAGACAAAGCCAAGGTTAATCATCCAAAAGAGCCCAGAAATAACCAAATTACTGAATGAATTAGGTTCTCACGGCTACTCTCCTTCAGCTCTTACTTTGTACATCAGGGATCCATTAAAGTTTTATCAAAAGTATTTGTTAGGGCTTGAAGAATCCGATGAAGTGGAAGAATCCATGGCCGCTAGAACTTTTGGAAACGCCATTCACAATACGCTTGAAGCGCTTTATAGACCATTCCAAAACCAATTTCTTTCCGAGCAGTCACTTGTCTCAATGACATCTCAGATTCCTAATCTCGCGGAGCGGTTTTTTAAAGATCAACTGAAAGGAGCAGATATCAAAACGGGAAAGAACCTATTGTCTTTTGAAATTGGCAAACATTATATACTTCAATTAATCAATGAAGATTTGAAGCTAATTCAACGAGGAGATTCTGTTAAAATTATAAGTATTGAAGAAAAATTTGAAGCTCCTATTCCCTTATTAGACTTGCCTGTTCAAATTAAAATAAGAGGAAAAATTGACCGTGTAGATCAGCTCAATGGAGTGACTCGAATCATAGACTATAAAACTGGAAGTCGAATAACCAACAATAGCCTCCAGATAAAAGACTGGTCAGATCTAATTTACGACTACGACAAATATCACAAGTGTTTCCAAATTCTTTGCTATGCCTACTTGTGGCGTGCCAACCATCCCGAAACCTCCTGCGTTGAAGGAGGCATATTTGCACTCAAAAATATATCATCAGGATTGATCAAGTTAGGCATGGCAAGTGAAAATGATAAAACTAATAGCTATAATATTGACAGTAGAGTCCTTGACCAATTTGAACAGATTCTATCTGAATTGGTATTGATGATTCACAATCCAAAAATACCCTTTGAAACAACTGAAAAATAAGAAACTAGGTAGGAGTGCTGTTTTTGTGTAAGCGGGACACATATTTGCCGATCATGTCGAACTCCAAATTGACCAATGACCCTTCTTTCAATAGACAAAAATTGGTGTGTTCGAAAGTGAAAGGAATGATCGCCACACCAAAACTATCCCTATCGGAATCGACTACGGTTAGACTAACACCATTGACAGTAATAGAGCCTTTTTCTATGGTAAAATTTCCAAGTGAATCGTCGTATTGGAATCTAAACATCCAGCTTCCATTGTTATCTTTCATGGAGATGCACTTCCCAATCTGATCTACATGTCCTTGAACCATGTGGCCGTCCAGTCGGTCTCCTAGCTTTAGTCCTCTTTCCAAATTAATCAAATCACCAACATGCCAATTGCCAATGGTTGTCTTTTCGATGGTCTCCTTTATCGCCGTAACCGTATATTGTCCTTGAGATTTGTTAACAATGGTCAAACAAATGCCATTGTGAGCAACACTTTGATCAACTTTTAGCTCATCCGCAAATTGAGCCTCAATTGTCAAATGCAAATTTCCTGAATCCATAGATACAGACTTTACTTTACCCATCTCCTCAACGATTCCTGTAAACATTAGTTCTGTTTCATTAGTTTTGTGTCACGAAAGTACAAAACAAATTTTGCTTTGAACAAGCCACAACATTCCTTACTAAAAATCGGTGTTTCTATTGGAGACCTTAACGGTATAGGAGGTGAGGTCGTATTGAGAAGTTTGGATCATTTGAATTCGTTTGATTTTGTCCCAATCCTATTTGCCAATTTTGAATTGGTAATTGGGCTTCAAGAAACCTTTGGAACTCATTTGAATATTGCCCAATGGAATGTCCAATCGGCCTTCGAGAAGAAAACAGTATATGTTATAGATGTTTGGTCAGAGCAGGTTCCAATCGTCTATGGAACTATTGACCCAAGAATCGGACAATATGCATACCAGTCTCTGAGGGCCGCAACCCATGCACTGAAGCATGACGAGGTCGATGTATTATTAACTGCCCCCATACACAAAGCCAGTATCATGTCAAAAGAGTTTCCGTTTCCAGGACACACAAACTATTTGAGTCGTGAGTTGAATGGAACAAGCTTGATGCTACTGGTGTCGGACGAGTTGCGCGTTGGATTGCTCACCGATCATGTTCCACTTGACCGAGTCTGCTCTTTCATTTCTGAAAAACTGATTTTAGAAAAAGCTATAACCATGAAACTGTCATTGCAACAAGACTTTGGTATTGATAATCCAAAAATAGCTTTACTTGGAGTCAATCCTCACGCAGGAGATCGTGGAACTATTGGCAGCATTGATCAAGAACTTTTGACGCCTTGTGTTGCCAAACTTCAGTCCCTTGGTGTCCAAATTGAAGGGCCGTTTGCGGCAGATGGATTTTTTGGATCGGGATCGTACACAAATTATGACGGTATTTTGGCGAGTTATCACGATCAAGGCCTGGTGCCCTTTAAACTGTTATCTTTTGGAAAAGGCGTCAATTTCACCGCCGGACTCAACAAGGTTAGGGTGTCTCCCGATCACGGAACTGCCTTTGACATTGCCGGAAAAGGAATTGCCTGCATTTCGTCATGTATTAAAGCTTTTGAGCTTGGAGCTTCTGTTTACAACAAGCGTAATAAGAAAAAAAATAGTGATTATTAAGCAGAAGTCTTAGAAGACTGAAAGACGCAGCTATAAGTCAAAGTACAATAAAACTTCAGCAACGACTCATAAATTTCTAGCTGCAAAGCCCGCTTTGGCAAGGGAACATAATCCAGATTCGATTTGAGTTCCTGAATTATCTTTGTTGCAACAGTATAAGGGCTAATCGTTAAGACGTCACCCAATTTGATGATGTCAAGTATAATAGCTTTTCTGAAGCACTCAAACCAATGTTTTGCGCCTAGCTTCTGAAACAATCGTTTTCTAAGGCTCTTCTTTTGGGTTTGCTTCTCGGACATGAATGCACTATAGTAACCATTGGCATTCCCTTTAAATTGATCCTTGAGATAATCAATTTCAGTCGCAGTTAAATTCTTTCCAATTCCCTGATTTGCAAAATGAGTTCGTAGAAATTCATGGCACTCCGTATAAAAACGAATAAGCGCGTCTACCTTGTCCCACTGTGACCATTGGAGAAAGGAAGGGTCAGAATTCTTTGAAAGATTCTCTGAGTAGTTCAAAGCCAGAAATCGGATTTCATCATAGACATAATCGGTGGAACTCAAATAATGATTTTCAAAACACCGAGCTATAACCTCCTGCCAAGTGTTTGCAGATAATTTGTTCTTGATGCTAAACCGCAAGTTGTAAATCTTTTCTTGATCAATCTTCATCAACTTCATGATGGATTTGCTTTCCTGTCCTGCTGTAGTGAGCTTCACGTAAAGTTCCTCCCTAAAGCTTAATTGAGCAGAAGTTTTTAAGGTCAATGGTTCGGCCACAGTACTGCTAAAGGTCATCATCTATGTATTTAAAAATCTTTTAAAATATTGGTCCAATTGTCGCGTATGGTCCAAAGGAAAACGTCTATATCTGGCATGAGTAACTTTATCCTTGTTAAAAACCAAATAGAGGTAGTTTGAATTAGAAAAAAACTTCTTCCGTTTCAAAAAATACATCCAAATAGGACTGTTGATGTCATTATAGCCATGACCCAATAAATCTATGATTTCTTGTTTGCTTAGACCTTTGACCTCTGTCAAAGAGGGAATTTTGGTTGTAAGTGGTTCCATTGTCTCATGCT
The DNA here is from genome assembly GCA_023254815.1 of Flavobacteriaceae bacterium. Lineage (GTDB taxonomy): Bacteria > Bacteroidota > Bacteroidia > Flavobacteriales > Flavobacteriaceae > JALRKI01. The sequence continues at coordinate 64 of JALRKI010000060.1, read as the reverse complement.
GGTCAGTGCAAGAAAAGTCCATTAAACGGTATTACCTAAAAAAACCATTAACCGGCCGTCTTTT
>JALRKI010000093.1 GCA_023254815.1 Flavobacteriaceae bacterium | reverse complement strand
CTAATGCATATTCAAAATATCATTGACGGACAATTGATCAATCCCAGTGCCAACCGCTGGATTGATGTTTATGAGCCCGCCAATGGCCGAGTCTATGCCAGTTTGGCTGATTCTGATTTGAAGGACGTCGAAGCCGCTGTTGTGGCAGCAGAAAAAGCTTTTCCCAAGTGGACCAATACAACAATCTCCGAAAGAAGCGCAATTCTTATGAAGATTGCGGCATCGATTGAATCTAATCTCAAATGGCTCGCTGAAGCAGAAAGTAAAGACAATGGCAAGCCAATAACGCTGGCTATGAAGGTTGACATTCCGAGAGCTGCCGAAAATTTCCGGTTTTTTGCTCATGCCATTACTCAATTTTCAAGTGAGAGTCACGAAAGCATTGGATTACAAACGATAAATTACACTTTGAGGCAATCTGTAGGAATTGTTGGATGCATTTCACCTTGGAATCTTCCCTTATATCTTTTTACATGGAAAATAGCGCCTGCCTTGGCTGCTGGCAATTGTGTTATTGCAAAACCAAGTGAAATTACCCCTGTTACTGCCAATATATTGGGTAAGTTATGCTTGGAAGCTGGCTTGCCAAAAGGGGTACTCAATATCATTAACGGACGAGGCGATAGCGCAGGTCATGCCATCATATCGCACCCAAAAATAAAGGCGATTTCCTTTACAGGTGGCACCAAAACAGGGGCTCACATCGCAGCTACGGCTGCTCCCTTATTTAAAAAATTGTCTCTAGAATTGGGAGGAAAAAATCCCAATATCATTTTTGCAGATTGTGATTACAACACAATGCTAAAAACAACACTTCGATCCTCCTTTTCCAATCAAGGTCAAATTTGTCTTTGTGGCAGCAGAATTTTTGTAGAACGCAGCATTTACGATCAGTTTAAAGCCGATTTTGTTAAAGCAGTCACTGCCTTAAAAGTTGGAAATCCCTCAGATTCTTCAACTGATATCGGAGCGTTAGTTAGTTTGACTCATTTCGAAAAAGTTAAAAATTACATTGAACTTGCTTCACAAGATGGTGACTCTATTCTTTGTGGCGGTCATCCAGTAAGTGTTCCTCATCTGGAGGATGGCTATTTCCTAAGTCCTTGTGTGATTGAGGTTCAGTCCAATTCTTGCAGGCTAAATCAAGAAGAAATTTTTGGACCCGTAGTAACATTAATGCCATTCGACTCAGAAGAAGAAGTTCTTAACTTGGCAAACGACGTACCCTACGGACTATCAGCTAGTGTTTGGACCAACGATCTGAAAAGAAGCATGAGAATGTCCCAAGGGCTACAAACTGGCATTGTATGGGTAAATACTTGGATGCAAAGAGACTTGCGAACCCCTTTTGGAGGTATTAAAGATTCAGGCATTGGAAGAGAAGGAGGATTAGAGGCTTTGCGCTTCTTTACTGAAGCTAAAAACGTGTGTATTAATTATTCGGAATAATGGAATTAGGACTTTACGAAAAACGCGCATTGGTTTGCGGAAGCTCTCAAGGCATTGGAAAAGCGACTGCCCTAGCGTTGGCAGCAGAAGGTGCACATGTTACACTATTTGCTCGAAACGAGGACAGCCTCAAGGCAGTGCTCAGCGCTATGCCGAACACTAACAGACACACATACCTGATTGCAGATTTTTCTAATCCCGAAGAGGTTAGAGAGGTAGTTTCAAATCATATTACACAGCATGGCGGATTTCACATACTTGTGAATAACACAGGTGGACCAAAAAGTGGATCTCTTATTGATGCCAACCCCTTGGAGCTAGAAATAGCTTTCCGAATGCATGTGATTTGCAATCAAATTTTAGCGCAAGCAGCAATTCCGTTTATGAAATCTGAAGGCTTTGGTAGAATTGTCAATGTCATTTCAACATCTGTGAAAGAACCAATTGAAGGATTGGGGGTAAGCAATACCATTCGCAATGCCGTGGCAAATTGGAGTAAGTCTTTAGCTACTGAACTGGCCGTATTTGGAATAACCGTTAACAACATTTTGCCGGGTTTTACTGAAACTGAACGCCTAAAACAAATCATTGCCATCAAAGCAAATCAATCTGCAGTAACGGAAAGTGAAATGGCACAGATAATGCGCAATTATGTCCCTGCTAAACGTTTTGGCCAAGCCGATGAAGTGGCTAAAGCTGTTACTTTTCTTTCAAGTGAAGCAGCATCTTACATCACTGGGATTAATCTGCCCGTTGATGGCGGACGAACAAAAAGTTTGTAACTTTATCAACAGTAATCATAAACAAATAGAACATGAGTCAGCTCGTAAGTCCTTTAAATTTAAAGCATTGGATTGAAGAAAATCGGCATTTGCTGAAACCTCCAGTTGGCAATAAATGTGTTTGGCCCAATGGCGACTATATTGTTATGGTTGTGGGAGGACCCAACAGTCGGAAAGACTACCACTACAATGAGACACCTGAATTCTTCTATCAAGTTGAAGGTGATATCATTTTAAAAATCATCAACCAAGGTGTACCCGAAGAAATTCTTATCAAAGAAGGTGAGATCTATTTACTACCACCCAAAGTGCCTCATTCTCCACAAAGAGGTGAAAATACGGTCGGATTAGTGATAGAATATCCTCGTCTTCACAACGAATTGGACGCCCTCGAATGGTATTGTGAGCAATGTCACACTCCGCTCTATAGAGAGACTTTTGAGCTCAAGAATATTGAGAAAGATTTGCCAATAATTTTTGAAAAATTCTATTCCGACCATGACAAAAGGAGCTGCAAAAACTGCCACAACATCATGGAACCTCCGAAAAAATTATAGCCGATGTCTCGTCCTTTGCGAATAAACGGTCATTCTCATCTTTTGCCTTATCCTGAGGAAATTCCTCAATTTTTGAAAGAGAGAGAAATATTTTCTGTTGATCCAGACAAAAAATTCATGCTTCAAAAAGATTGGAAACGACCTGTAACGGATTCCAGTTTTTTTCTGAATGAAAAACTAGAATGGATGGATCGGTATAAAATCGATCATGCCGTAGTACTTAATTTATCTCAACTCTATGGCAACGGCCTTACCATAGATGAAATGAAAAAAGCGTTGCGTTTTCAAAACGATTTTAACGCCGGTGTCCAAATTAAGCATCCCAGCAAATTCACCACTGGTTTTGTGGTTCATACCGGATTTATAGACGGAGCGCTTTGGGAAATCGAGAGATGTGTTGAGGAAATGGGAATGCGTTTACTCTGCCTGCCGACACACTACATGAACACCATTGGCAAATGGCGCTGCATTTTTGATCAGGAAAATGAGCCAATTTTTGAATTGGCCAACAAATACAATTTGGCCATTGAAATTCACCCTTATGATGGCGAAAAGTTCATTCTTTTAGAAAATACTTCTTGGCGGTTTCATTTGATTTGGATGCTTGCTCAATGCGCCGATTCATATCATTTTTTTACACTCAACGGCTATCAAGACAAATATCCAAATATGAGAGTGTGCTTCGCCCATGGAGGGCAGTTAGCACAAATCAACTTAGGAAGGCGCATTCAAGGATTTGATGGAAGACCAGATCTTTTTGTAGGTAAACACCATCCGCGCAAAGCTGTAGGTCATAAGAATATATTTTTTGACACCCTTGTTCACGATACTGGGTCTCTTAAATTGCTACTCGATAACGCCACCTCTAAACAGGTAGTAATGGGATTGGACGACCCTTACCCTCTTGGTGAAATGGAAAGTCAGTCGCAGTCGTCCTATCCTGGAAAAATTTTAGATTTAGCCTTAGAAAGGCAGCTTCTCACCGTTAAAGAAGCTGAAAGTATTTGGAGCGACAATATTTTACAATGGCTTTGTGGTGACAACTTAGAGCTCAAAAATGCTATGATTGACAGAATATTGAACTAATGGACTTCATCTCCGAAGAACTCGAGCGTTACTCTGCCCAACATTCCCAAAACGAGCCAGAATTGTTGCAAGAGTTGAGCAATGCAACCTATCAAAAAGTCTTGCAACCCAGAATGCTGAGCGGACATTTACAAGGACGTTTTCTTAGCTTAATTTCTAAAATTGTTCAACCTAATTCAATTTTAGAGATTGGTACATATACTGGCTATTCAGCCCTCTGCCTCGCCGAAGGCCTCAGGCCCGATGGTGTACTCCACACCATTGACTGCAACGAAGAACTCGTGGATTTCCAAAAACACTATTTTGATAAATCGGACTACAGCAATCAAATAAAGCAGTATCTGGGTGATGCCAGGCTTGTTATTCCAACTATCGATTCAAATTTTGATTTGGTTTTTATCGATGCTGATAAAGCCAATTACCCCATTTACTTCGAGCTGGTAATTGACCGTTTACCTTCGGGAGGATTGATCATTTCTGACAATGTACTTTGGAGCGCCAAGGTGTTGTCCAATGCCGCCCCAAATGACGAGGAGACCAAAAGCCTTCAACTCTACAACCACATGATTAATAATGATCCAAGAGTTGAAGTAGTTTTGCTGCCCATTAGAGATGGACTCTCAATTTGTCGAAAAAAATAGGAATATTACTTACGCTTGATTGTCCCCGTTAGGTCTTCAATTTCCTTCTTAACTTCTTCCAATTCTTTGGTTACGCCATTTGTTACAGATTGATCAATGCCATTTTTTGTGGCGCTTTTGGTTACTTCGTTTTTGATTTCCTCAGTCGCATTGCGAATGGCTTTCATTCCCTTACCCAAGTTTCGAGCAATTTCTGGAATTTTATCAGCACCAAAAAGCAATACTGCCACAAACATGACAAATGCAATTTCTACGGCACTGATGAATAAGAAGATTGGCATGCTCAAAGATAGGAATTTTTGAACTTGGGCAGATCATTTCTTAGGCCTGTTCATAAATAATCTTCCCTGACTTTTTACGAATTCCATTATCTCTAAACCTGGTTCTCTTGTCCAAAGTTCTTCTGGGAATCCAATCTGATCGACAAGAAAAATGACATCAACCAATTCAGACGAATCAATTCCTGCAAGTGCAATCAATTCTTGATCTCAATATTGAAGGAATCAAAAAAATAGTACCTTTCGGTCTTACTTAACAAAATATTATCATGCTTCATTGCATTCTAGCCAGCACATCAACGGTTTATGGCCACCCCTTTTTAAGTTATCTTTTTCCCCAAATAGAGAAGCTATTCAGGGCAAATTCTGAGATTATTTTTGTTCCTTTTGCCCAACCTGGGGGCATTTCATATGATGACTACACCGCAAAGGTTGTTGATGCCATGGCAATTTTAAACATTAAAGTCAGAGGTTTACACGAATATGAATCCCCTATTGAAGCTATTTCAAAGGCCGAGGGGATTTTTGTAGGAGGTGGCAATACCTTTGTTCTCCTTAAAACAATATATGACCTCGGTCTAGTTAAACCTTTACAAGATGCTTTAAAAAATGGGGTGCCTTATTTGGGAACTAGTGCGGGCACCAACATTTGTGGACCAACCATTTGCACCACCAACGACATGCCAATTGTTTATCCTCCAAGTTTTGAATCAATCGGCATAGTGCCTTTTCAAATCAACCCTCACTACATTGATGCTCAAGAGACTAGCACGCACATGGGAGAGACTCGAGAAACAAGAATTGAAGAATATCTGCATCACAATAGTACTCCGGTATTAGGTCTTCGAGAAGGTAGCTTTATTGAAATCAAAGGAGATGCCATCAAATTATATGGTCCACTCTCGGCTCCATTGTTTAGGGCTGGATTTGTGAAGGAAGAACTACCCACTGGCAGTAATTTGGCTTCAATTGGAAAATGAGAAACTAATCTTGTTTCACATTTTTGGCGACGTGCAGACCAGTTGTATTAAAATTTCATTGAGCCTTTTGATTGGGCTTTCAAGTCTCCTTTGTTTGTTATCTTTGGCTAAAACTTTTTATGTCCAAGAAAGTACTTTTGATGATATTGGATGGCTGGGGTCATGGCCCTAATCCAGCTGTCTCTGCCATTGAGCAAGCCAACACCCCATTTATTGATAGTCTTTATAAAAACTATCCTAGTGCAACTCTAAGAACAGACGGATTGCATGTTGGCTTACCTGAAGGTCAAATGGGCAACAGTGAAGTTGGTCACATGAATTTGGGCGCAGGTCGCATTGTGTACCAAGATTTGGTCAAGATAAATCTAGCTACCAAAGACGGCCGTTTAGGGGATATCGCCGCACTACAAAAAGGATTTGAAGTTGTCAAAAAGAACGGATCCAACCTGCATTTCATTGG
>JALRKI010000173.1 GCA_023254815.1 Flavobacteriaceae bacterium | reverse complement strand
CAAAAGTATATCGGGTTGAAATTCTTTCTTTTGGGATTCTGAAAAGGCAGAGATCAACTGGTCGATATGAGAGAAAAATCGAGGATGGTGGATGTTTGAAGTAGACTCTGTCAACACCACAACGGATGAATCGTTCGCTAGTAATTCTATAATTTCATCAGAAATTGAGTTTGGAGCTAAGCATCCAATCAAAACCAATTTCTTTGAAGACGACTGCCATTTGTCAATATTCTTTTTAGACACCTCAAACAGCCTCGTTCGAACATTGATTGAGAGTTTTGGAAAGTCAATTTGATAACGTTCAACGGTATCGTATAAAGGCTCATCAAAAGGCACATTAATATGAACAGGCTGACTTTGATCTAGACATTGAGACAATACCTCATTAGCAATTTTGATGTTCGATACATTGTCTTCAATCTTATCAGTCAAAATCAAGTCGTTTTCTGCACAAACGTGAGAGTGAAAAATTTGTGACTGATGTATGGTTTGACCGTCGCCGTTCCCGACCAAGTGCTTTGGACGGTCGGCAGAGAGCACCACTAAGGGAATCCTGCTGTAAAATGCTTCGGCAACCGCAGGGTAATAGTTCAATAGCGCGCTTCCAGAGGTACAGACCAGCACTACTGGTTTTTTAGTCTGCTGGGCTATCCCTAATCCAAAAAAGGCAGCACATCTTTCGTCAACAACGCTCATGGTGTTAAAAAAAGGATCACTGGTGAAACCTAGCGTCAAAGGCGCACTTCTACTCCCTGGCGATATCACAACGTTCTTAATATCATGGACCTTGCAGGCTTGCAAGATGGTTTGAGCGAGAAGACTGGACGGGATGGTCATGAGGTTACAAAAATACTACAATAAAATGACCTTACACAAAATGGATCCGACGAAGCGTATCTAATTTATGTTCGGTCTCTTCATACTCTTTGGAGGGTATAGAGTCTTTGGTTATGCCTCCACCAGCAAATAGGACGGCTTTGCCTTCTTCGACTTTCATGCAACGCAGATTGACATAGAGATTTAAAACACTTATTTCTTCGTTAATTGGACCTAAATATCCTGTATAGTATTCGCGATCATGAATTTCTACTTGATCGAGCAGTTCTATAGCCTTCGATCTCGGAAAACCGCTAACTGCCGCAGTGGGATGCAAAAGTTCCGCGATGGTAAAAACTTGATCGAGACAATGTTCCTTCAGCTCAACATTGATGTCTGTTTTCAAATGAGCCAATAGCCCAGCTTGAACAGTAGTAGCGATGGAATTTTTCCAGCTATTGGCAAAGGGTGCTAAAACTTCTTTTATGTCTTGAACCACCAACAATTGTTCTGTTTTTTCTTTCTCTCCCCAATGTAATGATCCGGCTGAATTCCACAATGCAGTTCCCGCCAATGCTACTGTATCCAAGTTTTTACCTTCAACACCCACCAATTGTTCGGGTGTGGCTCCCATCCAAAATCCAATTTGAGGATGATAGAGCGCATAGGTGAAAACCGAAGGGTAGGAATTAGCCAAGGCAGAATATGCCGTAAAATAGTCCATTGTCGATATTTCGTAAGTCACTGAACGAGATAAAACAACCTTATTCAAATTCCCTATTTTAATAGCTTCAATCACCTTCGCTACTTGGTTTTCGTAGAACTCTTGATCGGGTAAAGAAAGTTTTTTGGATTGAATTTTGGCCCATGGTGCCTTCCACAGTTCTACAGAAAATGTTGTACACTGATCATCTGGGAAAATCAAGGTAGGATTAATCTTGTCGAAAGGGGCAAAAATAAAACCCTTATTGATTGATTTTGAAATATAGGTATTGAAAGAAGTATTTTTTTGAAGCCATACTTTTACCGAGGTTTCAAAAGCTGGCTTGAACCAAACGAAGGGGAGATTTTTGGCAAGATGATCATGAATGAGGCTAATTTCGTTTTTTGACAAGGGATAATTATTTTGTTTTGTCAATAGCTATTGTAGTCAACTTGAATATCGATATGACCCGATCGAGGTCATCTTTTACCTCAATTTGAAACAATTGCGTAGTTCGACCATTATGAACGGCCCTAGCAGTAGCATAAACAAATCCAGAATTGACGCCCTTGAGATGGTTGCCAGACATTTCAATACCTCGAATAATAACTTCTCTGTCATGATTGATCAGATGGGCAGCGAAGCTTCCAACAGTTTCCGCTAAAGCAAATGTGGCACCTCCATGCAAAACTCCGTCGGGCTGAAAAACCCTTTCATTGACCGGCATTTTGGCAGTAAGAAAATCTTCACCTGCATCGATAAATTGAATGTCCAAGGTTTCCATTAAAGTTCCCTTTCGAGCCTTTTCGGCCAAACTCAGAATGTGTTCTTTGGACAAAATCATATTGTTGAAAGTTACAGCAAAATTAAGCTTATTTTTTTGTTTGTTCCCCAGAAAAGCAGTGTATTAAAAATTTTACTATATTAGTCACAATATCACCCTAAATTATATTATCATGAAATCGAATGACAAAAGTTCTTGGGCCGTCGCTGGCGGCCTCTTATGTGGTCTCGGAGTTGGCCTATTCTACCTCAAAGTCAATGTCTTTATTTTTGTAGGATGTATGTTACTAGGACTCGGTTTGGGTTTGTTTTTAGCAGCGCTCTTATCCCGATCATCTTGTTGCTGTAAGTGCGGTCAAGGTTGCACTTGTTGCAAACAAGACTAATCAAATTGGTTTATCTTATGGCTGATTTTGGACGTATTCTCATCTACGTTCACGCCGGATTTGGAGGGCTTGCCTTGCTTTTTGGTACCATTTCCTTGTTAACAACTAAAGGATCTCGACCGCACAAAAAGTCTGGTTTGGTGTTTTACTATTGCATGCTAACTTCTACTTGTTTGGCGTTAGTGATTGCTTTCCTCCCCAAGCACGAGAGCGCCTTTTTGTTTTCAATAGGCCTCTTCAGTTTATATTTTATTTTAATGGGGTATCGGGCGAGAAATTTCAAGCAACAATCGTATGACACGACAATTGAAAGATTGATGGCTTTGTTCATGATGACGGTCTGCACAGCCATGATTGGCTACTCTGTTCTCGTCCTTTCCCAAGTAAATACCATTTTGCTGGTGTTTGGCCTATTTGGTCTGTTTATCAGTATCCGAGACTACTATTTGTTCAAACAAGTCGATAGGCTTAGAAAAGGCTGGCTTAAGATGCACTTAGGCAATATGATTGGCGGTTATATTGCAGCTTTAACCGCTTTTGTGGTGGTCAACAAGATTTTTCCTAAAAATTATGGTTGGTTTATTCCGGGCATTTTGGGAGGACTCTATATCATGTATTGGATGAATAAACTCAATAGAAAAGTTCGCATTACCTAAACTAAAAAGAGCCGCTCGATTGCGGCTCTTTTTATTTGATTGATGACCAATTATTTGACCTCTTCAAAGTCCACATCTTCAACATTGTCGCCCTCATTGTTCGACTGTTGATCGGTCTGAGGTTCTCCTCCACCCGCTTGTGATTCCTGTTGGGCTTTGTACATTTCCTCACTGGCTGCTGTCCATGCTTTATTCAGTTCTTCTAAGGCAGGATCTACAACTTCAACCTCTTTGGTTTCATAGGCCTTTTTCAATGCCTCCAAAGCGTCTTCGATGGGCTTCTTCTTATCTTCAGGAAGCTTATCACCAAATTCCTTAAGTTGTTTTTCCGTTTGGAAAATCATGGCATCGGCACTGTTGAGCTTTTCAACTTTTTCCTTGATGAGTTTGTCAGATTCAGCATTGGCCTCAGCTTCTTGTTTCATCCTGTTAATCTCCTCTTCGGTCAAACCTGAAGAAGCTTCAATTCGGATGTTCTGAGACTTACCTGTAGCCTTATCACAGGCTTTAACATT
>JALRKI010000108.1 GCA_023254815.1 Flavobacteriaceae bacterium | reverse complement strand
CAGTTACGACAACCCCTGGAATTTTTCCAGCAATCAAAGCACCAGCTGATAGCTGTGGTCCTTGATTGAAGTCTTTATTTGTCACCAAGTCAACGGCACCTGTCAAGTCCTTTTTTCTCGCGGTTCCATAACCTACAACGACAACTTCTTCAAGAAGTGCAGTATCTTCTGTCATCTGAACACTTAATGTTGCTTGACCCCGATATACCACCTCCGTCGTAGTGTACCCTACATAGGAAAACACTAAAACATCTCCGTTAGTAGCGGACAGGGTAAATTTACCGTCAAAATCGGAGACTGCACCAGAGTTGGTGTTCTTAACTACGACATTGACACCTGGAATAGGATTGGCCGTAGCTTGATCTGTAATCGTACCTGAAACGATACTCTGAGCTAGTCCGATGGCTGGACACAGAAATAAAGCTAATACGACACGTAAAGCTGCTGTTTTCATTCAACTGTTTTTAAGTTAATATAGTTTTAGATAATTAATTATCACTTTTCACTTCTCAAGTGCAAGGTAAAAAAATAAAGACCGAACAAATTTTTCATGAAAAGAAAAAAGGTCTCGAAAACGTTTGCGTGTTGAAAACTTCTTTTTTATTGCAACGAGTTATTGCGAATTGTTTACTTTTAGGACATAGATTTGAGAAAATCGCATTGCAATGTTATGAAGAAAAAAGCTACGCTTAAAGAAATTGCTAACGAATTGGGAGTTTCCATTTCAACTGTTTCGAAGGCGCTGAAAGGCAGTACGGAGATTAGCGAAGAAACAACAGAAAAGATTACAGCCTTTGCCAAGTTATTACATTATAGGCCTAACAACATTGCGTTAAGTTTGAAAAATAGGCGGACTAAAACAATTGGAGTGATTATCCCGGAAATTGTCCATCATTTCTTTTCAGAAGTGATTCAAGGGATAGAAACGTTTGCCAACGAAAAAGGATACAATGTACTGATCGCATTGTCAAATGAATCTTTTGACAAAGAGGTTTTTAATATTGATACTTTGGCAAGCGGTAGTATCGATGGGTTTATTCTATCTGTATCCAAAGGAACCCTCAAAAATCAAGATTTTCACCACCTGTACGAGACCATCAATCAAGGTATGCCGATTGTTTTATTCGATCGACAAATTCCAGAAATTTCCTGTGACAAGGTCATAGTTGATGACTTTCAGGGTAGTCGACGTGCAGTTGAGGCCTTGATTGGTGCAGGATGTAAACACATAGCTTTGATCACTACTGAAGACTATGTCGATGTCGGATTTAAAAGAACTCAGGGCTATTTGGACGCACACACCAGACAAGGCATAGCACAAAATCCTGACCTCATTCTGAGAGTCAATGACCAATTTTTTTCGGAAGACGCACTAGTGCCACTTCAATCAAGAATAAAAGAGATGTTTTTACTTCATCCAGAAATCGACGGGATTTTTGGGGTGAATGAAGTTTATGCCCTTTCTGGAATGAAAGTGGCTCAGCGCATGGGCTACAAAATTCCAGATGACCTACAAGTAGTTGGGTTTACAGATGGAGTGTTATCTAAGCACGCTTACCCATCACTGACCTCAGTCAAGCAACACGGACAAAATATTGGAAGAGAAGCAGTTCAAATGCTCATTCGACGATTGGAAAGTGAATCCGATGGACCTTTCGAAACTAAGGTTTTACAAACAGAATTGGTTCAAAGGGAATCTACTCGATTTGAAAATTGATTTTTTTTCCGATTGGGACAATCGAAAATTATTGTTTTCTCGTTCATCTAATTAGAATCTTTGCTATATTGCGTGGTCAAAATATTACTTTTCACTTCTCACCCTTAAGTAATTTTTGACAGGAATTCTCTTGTCGTACAATTTTTTTAATGTAGTATTATGTCGTCAGTCAAGAGAAATCTCAGCTTTTGGGAGATTTGGAACATGAGTTTCGGATTTCTAGGTATACAATTCGGTTTTGCCCTTCAAGGTGGATTCATGTCACGTATTTTTCAAACCTTGGGTGCAGACAAGGACGCTATCCCTCTTCTATGGATCGCAGCACCCTTAACTGGTCTGTTGGTGCAACCAATTATTGGTTACATGAGCGATCGTACTTGGAGCCCTAGGTGGGGTCGTAGAAGACCTTACTTTTTGGTCGGTGCTATATTGAGTTCCATCACACTGCTCTTGGTGCCTCATTCGCCAGCACTATGGATTGCCGCTGGTTTTTTATGGATTTTAGATGCATCTATTAATATATCAATGGAGCCTTTTAGAGCATTGGTAGCCGATAAGTTACCCGAATCTCAGAGGTCAAATGGTTTTGTAATTCAAACTCTCATCATTGGGATTGGAACTTGGGTAGCGAGTAATTTGCCTTGGTTTGTTTCCCAACTTGGCGTTAGTGATGCCGCTCCGCAAGGAGTGGTTCCGATGTCTGTAAAAGTAGCTTTTGCCATTGGAGCGCTAGTTTTTTTAGGGAGTATCATCATCACCGTATTCACTACAGGAGAATATCCACCTGAGGACATGGTGGCATTTGAAGCTAAAAAGAATTCTAAAAATAGTTTTGTGCTGGATATACTTAAGCACATTAAGTCAATGCCAAAAACCATGATTAAACTGGGTGTTATTCAGTTTTTTAGTTGGTTTGCCTTTTTCACCATGTGGAGTTTAGCCAATCCTGCTTTGACGGAGCATGTTTTTAATACTCCTGCGCCTGTCGAAGCCAATTTTGACATGACTGATGCCCTCCAAGTTGCAGCATTTGACCAGGCCAATACTTCTTTCCAAAAATCTTCGAATCTAGTGGGCTCATATATGGGTATCTATGGACTCTCGTCTATGCTATTTGCATTAGTGCTTAGTTTTTTTACGGCCAAAATTAACATCAATAGAAAGCTTGTTCATATGGCATCATTGATTCTAGGGGGGCTTGGTTTTATAAGCATGTACTTTATTACAGACCCTTCTCAATTGACCCTTTCTTTTGCCTTAATCGGAATATCGTGGGGCAGCATATTGTCAATGCCATATGCCATGCTGTCAAGCTCAGTCGATGAGGACAATATGGGGGTCTATATGGGATTGTTCAATATGTTTATTGTAATTCCACAAATTGTGGCTGCAATCGGAGGAATAAGCTTAGTCTCATCCTTGTTGGGTAGCGAAACCATCAACGCCATGTTAGTTGCAGGAGGCAGTTTGATAATTGCGGGTCTCGCTAATTTTTTAATTGTAAATAAAAGCGCCATTTCATATCAAGAACATTAAGCATGAATTCCAAAGGGTTTATTTTCGATTTAGATGGAGTAATTGTAGATACGGCCAAATACCATTACATGGCTTGGAAAGGGCTGGCCAACTCTTTAGGAATATCATTTTCTAAAGCTCAAAATGAGCAACTCAAAGGGGTTAGCAGGGTTGATTCTTTGAACAAAATATTGAGTTGGGGAAATCTCACTTTGAGCGATAAGGAGTTTGTCTCATGGATGACTTTAAAGAATCAGGAGTACTTATCTTACATTGAAAAAATGGATGACGGTGAAATTTTACCTGGGGTAAAGAACACCTTGCTTATGATTCACGCCAAGGGACATTTGATTGCTTTGGGTTCGGCGAGTAAAAATGCGCGTCTAATTTTAGAGAAAGTAGGATTAATCTCCCATTTCGACTGTATCATTGACGGCACAAATGTGACTAAAGCAAAGCCAGATTCTGAAGTGTTTTTAAAAGCTGCCGAAGGTCTTGGGCTCAAACCAGACCAATGCATCGTTTTTGAGGATGCCGCGGCTGGTATCCAAGCTGCCAATGCTGCCAATATGATAAGTATTGGTATAGGAAGTGAAGAATTTTTATTTGATGCCGATATGGTATTGTCGGGAATGCAAGAGTTGGACGAATCGATGATTGATA
>JALRKI010000087.1 GCA_023254815.1 Flavobacteriaceae bacterium | reverse complement strand
AATATTTTTGTGTACTGCTGACGTAGCCCCCGCTGACTCCAAATTGCGCAAAGCCAGTGAATGAAATCACATTCATTGCTAAAAAAAGTAAATAATTTTTCATGAATTTGTATTTATTGTTTATCAAATATAAAATAATATTTTAAATGATTATTAATTTAAAATAACGTTCAATTAATATGAAAACCATAGTATTTTGGCAGTGAAATATTGCGGGCTACTTTTTGATTTTTCGTACATTTGGATTGAATTGCTCCAAAATCTATTCGTCTTCTATGTCGCCGTTTGTTCGTACTGTTTTAGGACCTAGTCAGGCTCGAGGTGCATTGTTGTGCAAGATCAACAATGACAGACTAGATTGAGGGCCTAACATTGTTCTAATGGGAGATCAACACGTCCATTTGAAATTTGGAAAAAAAGAAAGGATTGCCTTCGTCAATCATTTGCTTTCTGATATTGCCTCTCTGGAGAAGATGCTGCAAAATGGTCAAATAGAAAAAGGCATCAACAGAATTGGGGCTGAGCAAGAGTTTTTCTTAGTCGATGGCAATTGGCGGCCATCAAAAAATGCGGCTGATATACTATCGGCTATCAATGACGACCACTTTACGACCGAGATTGGTAAATTTAACTTGGAAATCAATCTAGACCCCGTTGAATTAAAAAGTTCGGCATTCTCAAAAATAGAAAATCAACTCACCCAACTGCTTGACAAGGCGCATAAAACGGCTAACGATTTTGAGACCAAAATTATTTTAACAGGAATCCTGCCCAGTCTGACCAATAGCGATTTGACTTTGGAAAGCATGACTGAATCTGCTCGGTATTTTTTACTCAACGACCGATTAAAAGCACTTAAAGGTGGTGATTTCCTCATTCATTTGGTTGGACTGGACGAACTGACCATTCACAATGATTCGGTGATGTTTGAGGCTTGTAACACAAGCTTTCAAATGCATCTTCAGATTGACCCCGCTGATTTCGTTTCCGATTACAATTGGGCTCAAGCTATATCAGGTCCAGTGCTAGGAATGTGTGCTAACTCCCCTATTCTATTGGGGAGAGAACTGTGGAGTGAGACGCGAATAGCTTTATTTCAGCAAAGCATCGACATCAGACCATTTTCACACAGCCTATTGAATCAACAAGCCAGGGTTTCCTTTGGTAATTCATGGCTCAAAGGATCTGTTGTGGACTTTTATAAGAATGAGGTGTCCAGCTATAAAATGATCATGTCCAAGTCCATTTCAGAAACATCATTGGATGAATTAGAAGCTGGGAAAATACCTAAACTTCATGCTCTGAATTTGCACAACGGAACCATCTATCGATGGAACAGGGTTTGCTATGGGGTGGGCCATGGCAAAGCACATTTGCGCATCGAAAATCGGTATTTGCCTTCAGGGCCAACTGTCGTAGACGAAATGGCCAACTTTGCCTTTTGGATAGGACTAATGAAAGGACGCCCGTCAAGCTATGATGACCTGTCAACGATTATGGATTTTGACGATGTCAAATCGAATTTCATTAAGGCTGCTCGAACCGGTTCTGAATCCGTAATGAGCTGGATGGGAGAAAAAATTGGACTTACCGAACTGGTAAAAAAAGTTTTATTGCCAATGGCCAGAATTGGATTGCAAAAAATGCACATTGACCCAAATGACATAGACAGGCTTCTGAGCGTCATTGAAGCACGGACCAGCCGTAAAATTCCAGCTCAGTGGTCAGTCGAGAATTTTCGACGATTGAAAAAAAACATGAAACCAGATGTTGCTGCGCTCTATTTGACCAAGCACATTCATCTCAATCAAAAGAAAAATACCCCTGTTCACCTTTGGCCAAATATTGAAAAAACTCACGCCATTTTAAAGCTAGCAACAGAAGTGGGGCACATCATGTCGACCCAAGTTTACACTGTTTTTCCAAAAGATAGTGCCGCTTTGATATTGAATATGATGGGCTGGAAAAATATTCACCATCTACCCGTTGTTGACCGCAATGAAAAATTGTTAGGGTTGTTGACTTGGTCGCACGTGCAGCAGTATTTTGAAACCAACAAGAAGGTTAAACCCAATTTAACCGTTTCTAACATCATGCTCAAATCAGTGGTTACTGTCGATCCAAAAACCGAACTGAGCGTAGCAAAAACGATCCTTAAAGAACAAAAAATTGGTTGTCTTCCAGTCATTCAAAATGAACAATTGGTTGGCATCATCACCCTTAAAGATTTGTATCCAAACACTAATGATTAATCTTCACAGCCAAGCACTCAATGAAACTATACAAGTCAATCGCCTGATTGGATCAATCCAAGGTGACCCTTCTGGTCCTTGTTTGATTTTTATTGGTGGAATTCATGGGAACGAACCCTCAGGTGTCTTTGCTCTCCATCAAGTCATTGGAGAATTGAGTCAATTTAAAATAAAGCCATGGGGAAGCATCTATGCTTTGGCTGGCAACTTAAACGCACTGGGGCAGTCCAAGCGTTTTTTGAAAGAAGACCTCAACAGAATGTGGCAAACTAACAGGCTAAGAAAACTCCAAAATGGAGGGTTTGACCCTAATAACCAGGATATGGTTGAACAAAAAGAACTGACCGAAGTGCTGTCGGACATTCTTAAAAGAGAAAAAGGACCGTTCTATTTCTTTGATCTTCATACTACCTCCAGCCGTTCCATTCCCTTTTTAACCGTTAACGACAGCCTGCTCAACAGGAAATTCACTCGGCAATATCCCGTGCCCAAAATTTTGGGTATTGAAGAATTCCTGGATGGTCCTTTGTTGAGTTATTTGAACGAGTTGGGTTACGTTTCATTTGGATTTGAGTCAGGTCAACACGATTCTTTAGAGTCCATTGAGAATCACGTAGCCTTCATCTACATATCGATGGTTTTTAGTGAATTTTTGAATAAGGAGCAGACTTCATTTGAAAAGTACTTCAAAATACTCCAACAGTCCACCAAAGTTCATCAAGGCTTTTATGAGATTTATCATCGTTATGAAATTGCGGACAACGAAAAATTTGAAATGCTTCCTGGTTATTCCAATTTCCAACTCATCCACAAGGGAGATGTTTTGTCCGTTTCAAATGGAGATCCCATTATTTCCAGCGATGCTTCGATGATCTTCATGCCGCTTTATCAAGAGCAAGGGGATGATGGCTATTTCAAAATCAAAAAAATTCCTAAAGTATTTCTTTGGCTGTCTTCTTTATTTAGACAATTGAAATTGGATCGCATCTTACCCTTTTTGCCCGGAGTCCATTGGCATTCTAAACGCAAGGATGAGCTTATTGTCAACAGGCGAATTGCATTCTTGTTTGCTCGACAATTTTTACATCTTATGGGCTATAGAAGCAAAACCATAAATCAATCGCATTTAATAGTCAAAAACCGCGAGGGTGCCTCGAGGAACAAGGAATATAAAGATGCTGCTTGGTATTAGAAGTGTTAGGGATGTTGAAAGAAGGGTCGTCCCGCCATCATTGATTTCAATAGATCCTGATCCTTGTTCAGCCTATAAAAACAAATTCATAGGGACAATTAGTCCAGGCGATAGATTTTCATGATATGCTCTAGAATTCCCTTAAAATCTATCTTTAAATCGATTAAACGTCCTGTATGAACGTCAAAAACCCATCCGTGAACTAGCAAGCCTCTCTCTCGAAATGCCTTTTGGATGTCGGCCGTTTTGATCAAATTGACACATTGCTCTTGAACGTTAAGCTCTATCAAGCGATCATATTTTTTTTCCTCATCTTGAATGGCATTTAACTCCTCCATGTGCAGCCGATAGACGTCTCTAATATTTCTCAACCATGGGTTGAGTATGCCCAAATCTTTGGACATCATAGCAGCCTTTACGCCCCCGCAGCCATAATGACCGCAAACCACAACGTGTTTGACTTCAAGGTAATTGACAGCATAATTGACTACTGACATGGCATTGAGGTCAATACTGATGAACATGTTGGCAATATTTCTATGCACAAATACCTCTCCCGGATTGGCTCCCATCAATTCCTCTGCAGTCACTCGAGAATCCGAGCATCCGATGTATAAAATTTCAGGGCTTTGACCCTCGCCAAGATTATCGAAATAGGTCGGACTGGTCTCCAATTTCTCTGCAATCCAGTTTTTATTGTTTTCAAATATCGATTTGATATCCATAGGTTCTACTTTTTTAATAGCTTTGATTCCAGGCTTTTCCAACCTCCTCCATTATAAACCGCCGAAAAGCCACTGGATTTCAGCATGGATTTACCCGAGGCACTGCGTATTCCTGAAGCGCAACAAACAATGATAGGTTGATTTTTTTTGAATTGTTTCACCCCTGCGTTCAAGTCGTTGAGTGGAATGTTTTTCGCACCTCTGACATGACCTGCTTCAAATTCTGCACTGCACCTTACGTCAATAATAACAGCGCCAGAGTCCACCAAATGGCGAAAGTCGGTTTTAGGTCCTTGTCCAAACAATAATTTAAAAAAGGCATTCATTTGGCGTCATAATTATGCAGTAAAATTAATATAACTCCTCAACCCAAGCTAAGTTTTTCAAGAATAGATTATAAATAATGCAAATTACTACCGATACCGACCAAATGCGTATTTTTTGGATGAAAAAAAAGTTCCTGCGCCTCTTATTCAAACGAATATTTAAAATATACCATACTTTTGAATAAAACTTTTACGCTTGAAAACAAGACTTTTATTCGCATTTTTTTGGGTACCATATGTTTTTACATTTGGGCAAATCAATCCCAGTCAAATTGAAATAATACGCGACACCTATGGTGTTCCGCACATCTATGCTGCAACCGACGCAGAGGTAGCCTACGGGTTAGCATGGGCTCAAGCAGAGGATGATTTTCAAACCATTCAGACCGCTTATTTGGCTGGAAATGCTCTCTTGAGCAAAAAGATAGGGCTAAAGGGGGCATCGGCGGATTTTCTAACCCAATTCATTGACGCTAAAAATACCGTTCATCGTTTATACAACACACTTAGTCCAGAATTTGTAAAATTATTGGAAGGCTATTGCCTTGGCATGAACGCCTATGCAAAGCATCACCCAAAGGAGGTCATCCTCAAGGAACTATTTCCTCTTGATCCAAAAGAATTATTGGCTTACACTCAGCTACAACTATTTATATCCAATGGAGCAGACCAATTAGTGAGTTCCATCGTTAAGGAAGAACTGCCCGTTTATTCAACCCAAATAGAGAATGATACGAAAGGATCCAATTTGATAGCTATCAGTCGGAGTCTCAGTGGTTCAGAAGAAACTTTTTTAGCCATCAACACCCATCAACCATTGGAGGGGCCAATGTCATGGCTGGAGGCGCATTTGGTCAGCGAAGAAGGCACCAACATCATCGGAGCAACTTTTCCTGGGGCTCCCTGCCTATTCACTGGAGCCAACGAATATCTGGGCTGGACACATACCGTTAACTATCCCGATAAAGCAGATGTGTATTCTTTGGAAATGGATTCCAAAAAGAAAGAAACATATTACATCGATGGCAAACCCTATCGGCTTGAAAAACACAAGGCCAAACTATACATCAAAGTGCTCGGAATACCAATTTCAATAAAGAAAAAATATTATTCTAGCATTTATGGTCCGACGCTAAAAAATAAAAAAGGCACATTTTCTGTAAGGACACCTAGTACAACGAATATCAATGCTATAGAGCAATGGTGGCGCATGAACAAAGCACAATCCTTTTCTGAATTTTACCAGATCTTGAAAATGAATGCTATTCCAGGATATAACATTGGTTATGCCGACCGCAACGACACCATTTTCTATATTTCAAATGGCAAAATTCCCAAAAGGAACGAGAAATACGATTGGACCAAAGTCGTTCCGGGAAATACCATGGCCACTTTGTGGAACACTTATTACAACACGGAAGACTTGCCTCAAGTCATTAGTCCTAAGTCTGGTTTTGTCTACAACGCTAATCATAGCCCGTTCAAATCAACCGGTTTAAACGAGAATCCTCGTCCCGAAAAATTCTCTAAGACCATGAATTATGAAACTTATGACAACAACCGATCCACTCGATTGTTGTCGCTACTTGAGGCTCACGATACCATCAATTATGAGCAGTTTAAGGCCATCAAATACGATCACCAATTGCCGACACCGCTGCACTACAATTTTATGGATATCAATGCATTATTTGAAATGAACCCAAACGACTATCCCGATGTTGCCGATGTTTTGAACAGTATACAGCAGTGGGATCGCAAGGCAGACGCAGATTCATTCGGGGCCGGGTCCTATGCCGTTTTGTATTATCAACTGGGAGCTTTTTACGATCAACTTGGTCCGGACAAGGTTTTTTCATCGGAAGTCTTATTTGAAGCCCTTCAAAAAACCAAAGTATACATGATTACCCACTTTGGTAAAACAAGCGTCCAGTTAGGAGATTTTCAACAACTGGTGCGTGGAGACAAAGAATTGCCCATTTATGGATTGCCTGATGTAGTTACGGCCATGCGCGGCGAGCCATACAAAAACGGTCGTTTAAAAATTACTCATGGAGAATCTTATGTGGGACTGGTCCGATTCACACCTGAAAAGACCACCTTTGAGTCGGTACTGTCTTACGGCAACAGCAGACGTCCAGAGAGCCCTCATTATGATGATCAAATGGAGTTGTACGCCAATTTCAAAACAAAAACCATGTCTTTCGACAAGGCAGATGTCCTGAAATCAGCGGTACGCATTTACAACCCTCAATAATCAAAGGAATCGGGATTTTAGATCGTTTTGTCATTCCTTGACAGTAGAAAGAAAATTCAGACAGTCTTCAAAGCTCTTGAAAATTCGACTTTTTGGCACCAGGTTTGGAACGATTTCGATTTTTTCTAAAAGCACTGCAGGTTGCTGGTTTAGTCCGACTAAAGAAACTTGAATGTTCTTTTGATTCAAATCCAAAATAATATCCTCTAAGGTATAGAGCCCAGTTTGGTCAATATAGGGCACCTTATCCATTCGGATGATCACCTCTTTAGCCTCTATGGGTATCTGGTTGGTCAATTGCTTGAGTTCTGAGGTAGAACCAAAAAAGATAGGGCCGTTGAGGTGCTTGACAAAAACATGCCCCCTAATAGCTTTTAAATAGGATTTTTCGTCATCCCAAAATTCATTGTTTGGATGATCGAGTGTTTCAATGGTTGCCTGAGAAGCGGTAACGTCACCAATTTTTTTCATAAAAATCAAGGCGGCTAAAATCAGTCCTAAGCCAACCGCACTAACCAAATCCCAAAAAACCGACAATACCAAAACCAAAAGCATGACAAAAACCTCACTTTTCTGCATGGTTGGAATGGCTTTCAATCCTTTGTAGTCCATGACCCCAATGCCTACTGTCACCAAAATTCCTGCCAATACTGCCGCAGGAATTTGAGAGGCCACTGGACCAAGAGAAAGAAGGATGACCAACAACAACAATCCAGCGATAATGCCTGACAAGCGCGTTTTCCCACCGGCATTGATGTTGACTACAGTCCGTATGGTTGCACCTGCTCCAGGGATTCCTCCAAAGAAGGCTGCAACAGAGTTTCCAATTCCTTGACCAACCAATTCTTTGTTCGGATTATGCCTAGTTTTTGTCATATTGTCAGCAACAACAGAAGTCAATAGTGAGTCAATGCAGCCCAATAGTGCTAAGGATATTGCTGTCATAAAATAAGGTGCCATTCTAGCCAGATCAAATTGTGTGAAAATTTCCCATCGGGGTGTCGGGAAGCCTTCAGGTATTTGAGGTATTGGTTTGTAGTCCAGACCTAGAGCAACGGCACCAACTGAGACAATAAAAAGAGCCACCAATGTGCTTGGTACTGCGGTAGTTATTCTCTTAAAGCCATAAATGATGACGATAGTTAATACCGCCAAGCACAACTCGAGAAGATTAATATTATTCAATGCTCGTGGTAAGGCTGTAATAGAACCGTATACTGATTTGGCCTTATCGCCGGCCAATAGTTGGGCTTCGTTCAATATTTCGTCATTGCTAATTTGTTGAGCTCTAAGTTGGGTTTCAGTAAAATCTTCCAGCACTAAATAGCCCTCACCTGCTTCATCCTTGAGAATCTTTTCGAGCAGAACCTCCTCTGATTGGGCTTTAAAGGTATTGACATACTCAACGTCTTCCTTTGGATAATACCCCAAGACAGGCAGCAGCTGGGTAGCCAGTATGATGACTCCAATAGCGGTCATGAACCCTGATACCACTGGGTATGGAATGTAACGGATGTACTTGCCAATCTGAATGGCCCCTAGGGCAATTTGGATCAGGCCCGAAAGGAAAAACACCCCCAAAATGGCGGGTAGGGCTACACTCAAATCTCCATCATTGGCGGCAATAATACTTGAAATAACCACCAAACTTACGGCAGTCATAGGTGCTGTTGGCCCACTTATTTGGGTAGGAGTACCGCCAAACATTGCGGCAAAAATACCAATGAAAATGGCGCCATACAGTCCTGCATCTGGTCCCAGTCCTGAAGAAACTCCGAAGGCTAGAGCTAAGGGTAAAGCTACTATACCTGCCGTGATGCCACCAAAAAAGTCACCTTTAAAATGTTTAAATAAATTCTTCATCGTACTCAATTTTTTACGTTTTTGTGTATTAACTTCTAACTCTGAAACTTGGGAAATTTTCCCTCAAAAATATATTTCAGGCTTCCGGTGGTGGCGAAGTGTTGTTTAGAAAACCCTCTGAAATCTGGTCTGTTTGATCTTGCGGTGATTGTTGACCTTTCGGATCTTGCCACTTCATTGTCAACCCTTGAAATGAGAAGAGATACTCATAATCTATTGTATCCTGCCCTAGTTCCTTTTCAGTCTCCATGGCAAAAGAAACAATATTGTCTTCTATTAGTTGGGAAAAATGCTGAACAGTGAAAGAAAAAAGGAATAAGACCAAAAAGAAAATACTAAGGACTTTTTTACAATGTGTCATCGCATGCGAAAATAATGAAAAGCCTCCATTTAGGCAAAAAAGTAAACAATCACATTGATTAAAAAAAAGTAACTTAATGATTTCTAAATAATAATTTGTTAAGGTCAAGGAGGTAAAAAATATTAAAAAATTATAGGTTTTATCGTAATTTGGCACTTCAATTATTCAAAAAAACATTCACTCATGTTCAAAAATATATCCATTTTATCTCTCGTGACAGTGCTTATCCTTTCTGGTTGTAGTTCTGAAACAACAACAGATTACGTGCTGTTTTCGGGTGTTATTCAAAATCCAAGAGGGGAAAAAGCCTTCGTTTTGGGAAATGACTTTTCACATGAATTGCAGGTTAAAGAGGACGGAACTTTCAGCGACACCTTGCGAGTTACTCAGGGTTACTACTCCTTTTCTCATGCCGAAATGACCACAATTTTTTTAACCCCTGGTGACAGTCTTCACCTAACGATGGATACTGCACAGTACGACGAAAGCCTTGTTTACTCAGGCACCGGAGCTGTTGCGAACAACTATCTGGCTAAAAAATATTTGGAAAAAGAACAATTGACTGGCGATTACAAATCTCTCTATTTGTTGGATGAGAAGGCATATGTTTTAAAAAATCAAGAAATCAAAGCAGCCTGTACCGTTCTACTCGAGAGTTTAAAAGACACCGACCCTGAATTTGTTGAGATAGAAACTAAGAATTTAAACTACGAATATTTGGGCATGCTCAAATATTATGAATCATCGCATGCCTACTATGCCGCCGATCCAGACTTCAAAGCCCAAGATTTTGTCACAGCGCCTTTGAAAGAGGTAGACTTTGACAACGAGGCCGATTATATGACTTTTTCAAGTTACAAGAGTCTTGTGGCCTCTGAGATGATGGACTATAACACTTTGATGAATCATCCTGAAACGCTCTCGGCAGTCATTGCGCGCATCAAAGGATTGAAAAGCCAAAACATTCGCAATGGATTGGCCAAGGCCTTAGGAGGTTATTTGTCTCCTTCCTATGAGGGGGTTCAAGAAATCTATTCGGCAGTAATGGAAATCTCAACCAATGAAGAAGACAAAGCCGAACTGACTGAAAAGTATAACCGCATTAGCAAATTATTCAAAGGTCAACCGGCTCCAAAATTCGACTATATCAACTATGCTGGTGGCAAAACCACCATGGACGATTTGGGCGGCAAGTACGTTTACTTTGACATTTGGGCAACTTGGTGCGGCCCCTGTATCAGAGAAATTCCCTATTTGAAAGAAGTAGAGGAAAAATACCACGATGCTAACGTGCAATTTGTAAGCGTTTCAATAGACCGTCAAGACGATTTTGAAAAGTGGAAAACCTTTATTAAAGAAAAAGATTTAGGTGGCATTCAGCTTTATGCCGATGGCGATTGGAAATCGAGTATCATTACTGATTATGCCATTGATGGTATTCCCCGATTCATCTTGGTTGATCCAAATGGAAAAATTGTAAGCGCCGATGCCCCTAGACCTTCGAACCCTGCCCTTATTGAACTGCTTGACAGCTTGGTATTATAAATTTCAAATTGATTCAACAAAAAAAAGCCCATCTGACGATGGGCTTTTTTTATTAGCATAAAAAGTCTAATTGAATTTGGCAGCAGATTGTCGTCAAGAATGGAAAACTTAGCGGCATAGTCTGCGCCGGCATGGCTTATAGTTACCATTAAATTGTTAGACGAAATATCCAAAAGATATGCGGAACTATTCCATATTTCAATTCTGTTTAAATCACAGCCAGCATTGGTTCCTATGTATCTACGAATATCCTGTCCTAACCCAGTTTGAATACCAAAATCTACCATGATGTCTTTTGAGATAACTGACGAAATGTGTTCTTTTAATTCGAAAAGAATAGAAGACAACAGAATTGGATTTAAAAGTGTCCTATATTAAATTGTTACTTTAAATTGATGTCATCTCGAAATCTTGAAATTGTTAGATATTAAATATTTACAAATCAATAATTTACAAATATTCATTTGACCTTATTCCTAAAGTAAGGATTACTCTAAAAACAATTCTATAGCAATTTTTAGGACATAAGAACTCCAGCCCCTG
>JALRKI010000044.1 GCA_023254815.1 Flavobacteriaceae bacterium | reverse complement strand
GACAGCTATCATGTTGAATTGAAAATTCCTTTTTCCGTGTTGCAATTTAAAATGGAACCCGAGATGACTTGGAATATTTTGCTCTATCGATCGACCTATACCCAAGAAAGCCGCACCCAAAATTTCAATTTCCCAATAGACCGAAACAATGCCTGTTTACCCTGCCAAGTCCCTACCACAATTACTTTAACTGATATTGAAAGTAAAAATCGTGTAAGTTTGCTGCCCTACGTTTATGCTGGATTGTCAGGTGAGGGCGATGGCAATGAATTTTCATACGACAAACCTAAAAGCACTGCTGGGCTTAGTGGATTGTTTGATTTAAGCAATACCACTTCGCTGGAATATGCCGTCAATCCTGACTTTTCACAAGTTGAAGCCGATGTATCCCAAGTTACGGCCAACAACAATTTTGCCATTTTTTTTATGGAGCGTCGACCATACTTCAATGAAGGAAATGACATCATTGAAACCAACCTTAGCACAGTTTACACCCGATCGATCAATAAACCATTGTTATCTACAAAAGTTATTAGCCAAGGAGAAAAACAGCGTGTTTATTGGCTCACAGCCTATGATGAAGAATCTCCCTATTTGTTGGCAGGTGAAAATCGATCTTACTTCGGAGCCGGTAAGGCTGCCTATTCCAACATCTTGAGATACCAAAGAAATTATTCCAATGGCAGTAACTTTGGCATTTTAACGACCAATCGCTTTTTCAAGGATGGTGGCTATGGGCATACCTTGGGTTTGGATGGTTTGCTGCGATTTAGCAAATCTTACACTGCTGGGATAGAGTACAATCGGAGCATTGTTTTAGAACCCACGGCTGATTGGATCAGTGAAAATGACCTTATCGGAAACGCTACTTCACAACTCGATGGAGAAAAGCTGAACGGTGATGCCATCAATCTATATTTGAGAAGAGATACAAACAACTGGAATTCTAGAATCAACTTTACTCAATTTTCTCCCCATTATCAGACTCCATTGGGTTTTGTGACACGCAACAATATTAGAACCTTAACGGCATCCCAAGGATACCAGAAATTTTTTGAGAAAGGAAGTTTTTTCAAACAAATCAGTACCCGCCTAAACGCTCAGATCACTAACAATTTTGATAATTTAAGAAAATACCTCCAAGTTGGCATTTCCTCCTTTATCCAGATGGATTACAATATCATATCCGAAATTTCATTTGAACACGTGGTTAACGAAGAGTTTGAGGGGTTTAATGCAAAAAATCTTCAAAACTTGTCCGTATTTATGA
The DNA here is from genome assembly GCA_023254815.1 of Flavobacteriaceae bacterium. Taxonomy (GTDB): domain Bacteria; phylum Bacteroidota; class Bacteroidia; order Flavobacteriales; family Flavobacteriaceae; genus JALRKI01. The sequence goes on along the minus strand of JALRKI010000044.1, from coordinate 4,175 downwards.
GATATAATCCTTCAGAATCTGTGAGTATGGGATTTTTTACCCTATTAGGAGAATCGCTTTGGTATGACAGTAGTAACCCACAAATAGGCAATCGTTTATACTTTGAAACTTTTAACAACTTTCAAATCACACCTAAACTTTCTTTTAGACCAAGTTTGCGCTATTATCAGTTAAAAAACAAAGAAGATGGTAGCTTCTATACCTCGGGTTATATTGGCCGAACATCAATCAATTTTCAATTCAACAAAGCGCTGTCCTTTAGACTTATCGGAGAGTTCAACAATTTTAGCAATACATTTTTCTACCAACCCTTGTTCAAATGGAACCCCAATCCGAATACCATTTTTTACATAGGTGGAACCAACGGCTATGCTGAGTTCAATGGAGATAACAAATATGGGATAGAAAACAGTCAACTCTATTGCAAGTTCCAATATCAATTCGACCTCTGACACGATAAAAAAAATAGAGGCAAACACTTTCGATTTTGGCATGACTAAATCATATGTAGCAGGTTCGTTTGCTGTGAATTGAACTGGAGCAAATTGATTAGCTTTGCCAAAATCACTCGATGAACTACATTTCAGTTGAGAACCTCTCCAAATCCTATGGCGAGCTCACCCTTTTTGAACAGTTGTCCTTTGGAATAAACAAGGGTCAAAAAATAGCACTTATCGCCAAAAATGGTGCAGGAAAGACCTCAATTCTTAATATCATTGCCGGTCGAGATAACCCAAACCATGGTCAGGTTTCTAGTCGTAAGGATTTGTTTATCGCCTATTTATCTCAAAACGATACGTTCGAAGATCATCGAACGGTAGAGGAAACAATCTTCCAATCAGACAACCCTATTGTCAAGATTATTGCAGACTACAACCATGCTTTGAACAATCCAGGTGACGATAAAGCCTATCAAGTGGCTTTTGAAAAAATGGAACAGTACAATGCTTGGGATTTTGAAACCCAATACAGTCAAATTTTATCAAAATTAAAACTTGACGATCTCAACCAAAAGGTTGGCCAACTGTCTGGGGGACAAAGGAAGAGGCTTGGCTTGGCAGTCACTTTAATCAACAAGCCCGATTTGCTCATTTTGGATGAACCCACCAATCATTTGGATTTGGACATGATTGAATGGTTGGAGCAGTATTTTAATAGGGAAAATATCACCCTGTTTATGGTGACTCACGACCGCTATTTTTTGGAGCGCGTGTGCAATGAAATACTTGAGCTCGATCAAGGTGAACTCTACAGTTACAAAGGTAATTACTCTTTTTTCTTGCAAAAAAAAGAAGAGCGGCTCCAACAGGAAGAAGTCAGTTTAGTCAAAGCCAAACGATTGTATCAGAAAGAATTGGATTGGATGAGGCGACAACCCAAGGCAAGAACGACAAAATCTAAATCCAGAATTGATGACTTTTTCAAGATTAAAGAAGAATCTCAAAAGCGCAGAAACGATCACAAAGTGGAACTGGAAATTGTCGTTGAACGTATGGGATCTAAAATTTTGGAAATTCACAAAGCATCCAAAAAATTCGGGGAATTGACCATTTTGAATCAGTTCGAATACTTCTTTAGGAAGGGTGAACGCATTGGCATTATCGGTAAAAACGGCACTGGAAAATCTACCTTTCTCAACATGATCGCCCAAAATACTCGAGTTGACAGCGGTAAGATTATTGTTGGCGACACCATTAAATTTGGTTATTTTACTCAAAGTGGCATCACGGTAAAGGAAGGACAAAAAGTAATTGATGTCATCAAAGAGTTTGGCGAATATATTACTCTCACCAAAGGACGCAGTATTTCGGCCGGACAGTTACTTGAGAAATTTTTGTTTTCTCGCAGCAGACAGCATGACTTCGTAGAAAAATTGAGTGGTGGTGAACAAAAAAGGCTCTATTTGTGTACGGTACTGATTCAAAATCCCAATTTTTTAATTCTCGATGAGCCCACCAACGACCTTGACATTGCCACTCTCAATGTATTAGAGGATTTTTTGCTCGACTATCCAGGCTGTCTATTAGTGGTTTCACACGATCGATATTTTATGGATAAAATCGTCGACCATTTGTTTGTCTTTAGGGGACATGGTGAAATTGAAGATTTTCCTGGAAACTACTCCGATTTCAGGGCATATGAAGACTCCAAACTGCCAGAAAAGAGCCCAGAAAAAATCAAGACCATCGGTGAAAAGACTAAGCCTATTGCCAAATTGTCCTATCAGGAAAAAAAGGAATTTGAGGCCATTGAGGCGGAAATCATAGAACTAGGCAACAAGAAATCTACCATTGAGACACTTTTTGTCCGTCAGGAGGTGCCTGATAACGACATCAATGCTTTGTCCATAGAATTGCACCAAATCAACCACCAAATCGAGCAACTCGAAGCGCGCTGGCTTGAATTGTCTCTGAAAATGGAATAGTCAAAACAGCCCCGAAAAATCTCGGGCATTCATTCCGTGTTTCGATGTTTTTTAATGCGGCATTAGCTCCCGCTCAACACGTTGAATGATGGTATTTTGGTAAAAAAGACCGTGAACAACTGCCCATTTATGACATCGGTTTTAGATTTCACCTTACCACCTATGTTGTGCACAACCTCATTTCTTTAGCGTGGTTCGAGTTCGGTTTTGCCTCAACCTACGAAAGAAGAAGCAGTATTGTCATGACAGCGATTATCTGGGGAGTATTTTTATTTCATCATGCTGTATTTATTTTTTGGACCCGAAAGAAAACAATCAAAGGCTTAGACAAAGAAAATTTATTTGATTAGGCTACTAAGGGCAATTAGCACTTTGAAATGCCAAAACATAGCAGTCATAGGCATATCCATAGCCATCGAACGAGCCAAATGCTCAATACAGCCAATTAAAAAAAGGTCCAAAAGAGCGCTCATTTTGGTGGTTGTATTGCAGTAAATAACGTTAGTACGGCAAGGTTTAATTCAAGATTTGTATTTTAGTGTCATAAAGCAAACTTAAATTCCCATGAAAATAACTTACTACGGTCACGCCTGTTTTTTGGTTGAGACCCAAGGCTATAAATTACTTTTTGACCCTTTTATTACGGGTAATCCCCTGGCCTCGGATGTCGATGTTGCCAGCATCAAAGCCGATTATATTTTATTGACCCACGGACACATTGATCATGTTTTAGATGCAGAACAAATAGCCCAAAAAACTGGAGCTGTCATCATTTCTAATTTTGAAATCGTGCAGTGGTACATCCAAAAAGGGCTTAAGGGTCACCACATGAATCACGGTGGAAAATGCACTTTCGATTTCGGAACCGTTAAGTTTGTGACTGCCATTCACTCTTCCGTCTTACCCGATGGCACCTATGGCGGAAACCCAGGAGGATTTGTCATATGGAATGACGAATGCTGTTTCTATGTGGCTGGAGATACTGCCTTGACCTACGACATGAAACTCATTCCACAGCTGTGCCCGCCATTATCCCTTGCAATTTTACCCATTGGAGACAATTTTACCATGGGCAAAGAAGAAGCCGTTTTGGCCGCAGAATTTGTTGAATGCCAGCACATCATTGGTTGTCATTACAACACCTTTCCTCCCATCTCTATAGATACGGAGGCGGCAGTGAGTCATTTTTCAAAAGAAAATAAAACTCTAATATTACCTCTTATTGGCACAACCTTATCGTTTTAAGACGTATCCATGAAGCGAATGGATTTGTGACAGATGGAACTTTCCTGACCATTGATTACAATTCTCATGGAAAACGTGTAATTTTGACCAAAAGACAACAGATGTTAAAAGCCGGTGTAATTGGCGCAGGACACTTAGGAAAAATCCACTTGAAACTCCTTCAAGCCTCCGAAAAATATGAGCTAGTAGGTTTTTTTGAAAACGACTCCAAAACCGCTGAAACCGTAGAAAAAGAATTTGGATATCGAAGGTTCAACAGTTATGAAGAACTTCTCGCACAAATAGAGGTTATTGACATTGTCACCCCTACCATGAATCATTTTGATTGTGCAAAAATGGCCATAGAAAATGGCAAACACGTTTTTATTGAAAAAGTAGAAAAAAATACAAATTTATCAAGGGGTGAACATTACAACAGTAAACTAAAAAACTAATAAGATTTGATATGATTTGCTTAGCAGATTTTTTATCTATTTTTGATAAAATTTATGAGAAGATAAAATGG
>JALRKI010000147.1 GCA_023254815.1 Flavobacteriaceae bacterium | reverse complement strand
AAAACACATTCTTGACCAAATCATTAATACTGATGATGTCTCTAGCAGTTGTAACGAGCTGCTCCAAAAAAGATGAAGACCCTGATACAGGTGGAGATGGCGGTGGCAATGCAGTAACAAGCATAACGCTAGAGGCTAGTTCTCTTCAAGGAAATGTAGGTGATGTAATTACCTTCACAGTAAAAACCGATACTGGCGAAGATGTTACCAGCTCTTCGGCAATTACAGTGTCTGGCACTTCAATAAGCAATGCTTCTTATACCATTAGTTCTCCTTGTTCATTTTCTGCTGTGGCTGGCTACAATGGACTTGCCAGTAATACGCTTTCATTAACTGGAAATTCAACCTTACCAGTAGCACGATTCAAAAAAAACGTACTTATTGAAGATTTTACCGGAACTTGGTGTGGATATTGTCCTAGAGTTTCTTACGCTACTCAGTTAGCTAAACAGCAGTCCACTCAAGTCATAGACGTTGGAGCACATTACAGCGATGAAATGTCTTGTCAAGCTTCTACAGATTTGCACAATTTGAAAAATATCACGGGTTGGCCTACAGCCTATCTGAATAGAAAGACTTTGTGGTCTTATCCTGAAAACAACAATGTTTCGCAGGCGATTAACCTAACCGGAAATGACGGTAGAATGGGATTGGCTTTATCACCATCAGTTAATGGTAACATTATAAGTGTAGATGTGGAATTATCTTTTTCTGGAGATTATGAATCATTTTGTAACGATAACAAAATTGTCGTATATGTCGTGGAGGACGGTTTAATTTATGATCAATCAAATTACACTACCTTTTACGGAGGAGGTTCTGTGATTTATGATTTTGAGCATAATTCGGTATTGCGGGGAGCGATGACCCCTGTTGCTGGAGAGTTGATAAGTACTAATAATGGATCAAAGAGTTTCTCGACTCAAATTCCTTCAAATATCCAGAATATCAGCAATGTTAGAGTCGTTGCTTTTGTAATAAATTCTTCTGGAAAAGTACAAAATGTTCGAGCTGCCGGAATTGGCGAAACACAGACATTAGAAATCATTTAGATTTTTTTCTGTTTAAGCAAAAAGCCGCGAATTTCGCGGCTTTTTTTGTTACTCTAATCTGTCCTAATTAACCTAAAAAGGGATATCTGTAGTCTTTTGGTGGAACGAAAGTTTCCTTAATGAGTCGAGGAGAAACCCAACGAAGCAAGTTTTGAGGTGATCCAGCTTTGTCATTGGTTCCCGAGCTTCGTGCACCTCCAAATGGTTGCTGTCCAACAACAGCACCAGTTGGTTTGTCGTTGATGTAAAAATTTCCAGCACAATTTTCTAATGCCTTGATTGCCTGTCCTATGGCGTACCGGTCTTTGGCGAAAATTGCGCCAGTGAGAGCATAGGAACTGGTTGAATCCACTAAGCTGAGCATGTCAGCAAATTCCTCATCATCATAAACATAAATGGTTATTACAGGGCCGAAAAGCTCTGTAGTCATGGTTTCGTACTGAGGATTATGGGTTAATATCACCGTTGGTTCAACAAAGTATCCTATAGTTTTGTCATAGTTGCCACCAAAAATTATTTCAGCCTCGTCGCTAGCCTTGGCTTGGTCAATGTATTTGGCCAATTTATCAAATGATCCTTCATGAATTACTGCTGTCATAAAATTGCCAAAATCTTCGGGAGTACCCATTTTTAAAGTCTTTAAGTCATTTAAAAGACGTGATTTGAGATTAGGCCAAAGACTTTTTGGAACATAAGCGCGCGAAGCGGCACTGCACTTTTGACCTTGAAATTCAAATGCACCTCTTATAATTCCTACACTTACTTCTTCAATATCTGCGCTACTGTGAACCGCAATAAAATCTTTTCCTCCAGTTTCTCCAACGATTCTAGGATAGGATTTGTATTTGTCAATGTTGTTGCCAATTTGTTTCCAAAGATTCTTAAAAATTTCGGTCGAGCCAGTAAAATGCAGACCACTAAAATCGCTACTTTCTAAAACGGTATTTGTAATCATCTTTGGGTCTCCAAAAACAACATTGATAACTCCCGCAGGAACCCCTGAGGCCTCAAAGATATCCATGATGATTTTAGCAGAATATATTTGATGGTCACTAGGTTTCCAAACCACCACATTACCCATCATGGCAACACAAGCGGCTAAATTGGCTGCAATAGAGGTAAAATTGAAGGGAGTAACTGCATATACAAAACCCTCCAATGGACGATATTCGACTCTGTTCCAAACAGAATTTGAACTCTCAGGCTGTCCACTGTATATCTCAGTCATGAATTGAACATTGAACCTCAAAAAATCAATCAATTCACATGAAGCGTCGATTTCGGCTTGATGAATTGTTTTTGATTGATGAAGCATGGTTGCCGCATTTATGCGGTCTCTAAAGGGACCTTCAATCAATTCTGCCGCCTTGAGAAAAATCGCTGCCCGTTGATCCCAAGGAGTGTCAGACCATGTCTGTCTGGCTTTAAGAGCTGATGCAATAGCTGCTTCGACATGTGATTTATCAGCTAATGAGTAAGTCCCTAAGATGTGCTTATGGTCGTGTGGCATGACCATAATTCCCTTGTTGTTCGTTGCAACAGTTTTACCGTCAATATACATTGAAATATCAATATGTTGACTTTTCATAGCTCGATATGTGTCCAATACACTAGCTCTTTCTTTGCTGCCAGGCGCATAGTTTCGCACTGGTTCGTTTACGGCAATCGGAGCTTCAAAAAATCCATTACTCATATGATCATGTTGAAGAAATTATATGAGTCAAAGGTAAAAAAATTAAACGGTGGGATTGGTCTGTTTGGCTGAGAATGTGAGCCAATTTAATTCATAGCGAAAGGAGCACTCAATTTGAAGGTTGGAACATTGACCCTGAACTTTCTGGTGGTGGTGAAATTGACCATATTGAAAAATCCTCGCATGGCTCCAATTGGAGATATGAGAAGACACCCCGAAGAGTAAGTATGAGACTCGCCGGGTTTCAATACTGGTTTTTTCCCAATTACACCTTCGCCATCAACTGTCTCAGGGCTGTTCAATGAATCTAAAATTCGCCAATGACGACTGGTAAGTTGCACGGAGTCTTTGCTTTGATTTTCAATGGTGATTTCATATCCAAATCCAAAGTGCAACCTGTAGCTCTTGTAAAAAGAACCTTCAAAGTGCGTTCGGACAGAAATTTTAATTCCTTTGGTAATTTGTTGTACCATTTAACAAAATTAAGTTTAAACACTAAAAATAAGAATAATTTAGATGAGACCAAAACGGAATTTTATTTTTAACATTTAATTTGAAATTCCTTCAGAAGAAACCTCTCCAAACCCAATAACTGAGTCAAACCGACCGCCTAATGCTCTGTAATAGACCAAAACGGTGTATTTGTTTTCTGTTTGATAATAATCTCCAGAAACTGCACTTGTGTCGACCTTGCCATCGGGATTTTGAACGACGTATTTGTAGTTATAAAATCCCTGTTTGAGATATAAAGCAGTCTCAAACACTCCACTTTGAGAATTATAAGTCATTTTTGTTTCAGAATTGACAATAAAGTCATTGAATCCTCCATACACATGAATAACCGAGTCGCCAATGTTGTTAGCTCCCAAGAGTGAAAAATGCACCCAACTGTAGTCTGCCTCTATATCTGCGTTACGCGCATTGAATATGGTTGTTACAAATTGACCATTGATGTCAGGATTGTAGGTGTAAGTTTGGTTGTATCGAGGCACGTCAGTGTAAAGATAGCTGTGATACACGTCCTGTAAATCAACATATTCGATTGCATTGTTAGCAACTCTGATATCCTTATTTTCAAAGTACAGGTATTCGTTTCCTCCCCAAAATGAAGTTTCCTCGTCATAGCGATATTGAAGTTCTTTGCCTAGAATATATTGGTGTTTTACTCCAGTTATTGAGTTGTCCAAATTTCTATTCTGGTAAATACTGGTTGAGACAGTTTGTTCCGGATTTTGCCATCCTTCTGGGTTGGTTACAACGTATTGAACGACTTGTTTATCGTTGATATTTTCGAGCTCTCGGGATCGTTTAATCACCACCCCAACTTTAACTTCAGGTTGATAGATGACAAAAGGACGACTAAAAAGAAGCTGATCGTTGTCGTCGTATATCGAAAGAATATAATTTCCAGTTTTTTTAAATGATGTTTTGGAGTTTGGTAGAGTCAACCAGTAATGGGAATATAATTGAAGAGTGCTTAAAGAATTCTGATAATTCGAAATGCGAATATCGTCGAAGCCGTCTAAATATTCATTGATGGCTAGGTTGGATTTACTCCAATCGGCATTGTGGTGAGTGATGCGATAAAAATAGTCGCTTTCCTCATTGTTGAGCACGTCAAAAGAGAGTAGCAATTGTTCACCCATTTGGATGATGGGTAAGGATTGAGGCCCATTGGTGTCCGAGAATACAATGGTACGAATGAAGTCTGGAGGGCTAGTAATTTCTAATTGTCCAAAGGTCAAAAAGGGGCAAAAAATCCAGAAAAGGAAGGCTGTGGGTTTCAAGATTAAAAATTTTCCTAAAGATAATTAAATTTAGAACTACCGAAAGGTGATTCGCTTGGTTTGATGGTTAATAAATATATGCCATAATATAGGGTAAAATTGCTCGATTAATTTGTAAATTTGCGACCGTTAAATCAACCTTATCAGATCACGTATATATGTCAACTGACATTAACATTAAAAAGGGTTTAGACATTAAACTCAAAGGGGCAGCCAAACCAACAGTAGAAGCAGCCATAAATAGTAAATACTTCTCCGTAAAACCAAGTGACTTCCATGGTGTCATTCCAAAACTGATTCTAAAAGAGGGGCAAATTGTCAAAGCTGGTCAACCCATCTTTTACGACAAGTCTAATGAATCTGTCAAGTTTGTTTCACCTGTATCTGGCAAGATTATTGAAATAGCACGAGGTGAAAAGCGAAAAATTTTATCCATTAAAATTGAGGCAGACAGCACCCAAGAATATATGGATCACGGTGCTCTCGACGTAGATTCCGCTTCACAGGATGACATCAAGTCAAAATTGTTAGCATCTGGGTGTTGGTCTTTTATCAAGCAACGTCCTTATGATATTATTGCTGGAGTCAATTCTGAACCAAAATCTATCTTCATTTCGGCTCATGCCACTGCACCTTTGGCAGCCTCCAATGAAGTCGTTTTAAAAGGTCAAGAAGAAGTGATTCAAATAGCCCTCACGGCTTTGTCTAAATTGACGAAGGGGAGTGTTCATGTTGGAGTTTCAGGTTCGGACGAAAGCATGTTTAATGGAATGAAAAATATTGTTACTCACAAGATTAAAGGACCCCATCCCTCTGGAAATGTTGGTACACTGATCAATAAAATCGACCCGGTGAACAAAGGAGAAGTCGTTTGGACTTTGGCTCCTCAAGATTTGGTGATTATTGGAAAACTCCTCAAGACTGGTCAATTCGACGCGACCCGAGTCATTGCTTTTTGTGGGTCTTCGGTTTCGGAACCAAGGTACATGACCACCAAAATTGGAGCCGAATTGGCCACTATTCTATATGATAAGGGAATTGAACACAGTGATCATGTGAGAATTATTGTGGGTAATGTACTAACAGGAAAAAAAGCATCTCCAGATGGGTTTATCGATTATTACAATAATTCCCTAACGGTCATACCCGAAGGGGATGATTATGAATTGTTTGGTTGGAATAAACCCGTTTTTAACAAAATTTCTTTAACCCGTGCTATGACTTTTTCTTGGAGTTTGATTTTATTACCAGTTAATTTTTCTGCCAAAGGTATTTTGGTTTCATCAAAAGGCATTAAAAAATCCAAAGCAAATTTT
>JALRKI010000165.1 GCA_023254815.1 Flavobacteriaceae bacterium | reverse complement strand
GACCACTAGTATCCTTGTCTATTCGATGGACCAGTCCTGGACGGTTATCAGAATTGAGTGGCAAGCCTTTAAAATGATGTAGCAAAGCATTGATGAGCGTGCCAGAATAATTGCCATGTCCTGGGTGTACTACCATTCCTGCAGCCTTGTTTATGACCATCAAATGATCGTCTTCAAAAACAATGTCAATTGGAATATTCTCAGCAACCAACAAATTTTCATAAGGAGGATGAGTAAACATCACCTTCACTCTATCGCCAGGCGTGACTTTATAATTTGACTTGACTACGACGTCATTGACAAAGATGGCTCCCTCTTTAGCAGCTGCCTGAATTTTGTTCCTCGAGGAATTTTCAACAAAATTCATGATAAACTTATCTACCCTCAGATGGGACTGACTAGGTGCAGCGATAAAGGAAAAATGCTCAAACAAATTGTCGTCATCTTCCTGTAATTCTTCATTAATAGCTATCATGGATTGAACTCACCTCCTACCCCGTTACCCAAAATCAGAGTGATTTTGGAATTTTCTTCTAATAACTCTCCCGGCTGGATTGGTTTACTATTGACTAATAAAGCAAGAACCTCATCACGACCGATATCGTTTCTGTAAATGGTATCTCCCACTCGAAATCCTGCCGACAGCAGGGATTTCTCTGCCTGACGATAGGTCTGTCTCACGATTTTGGGAATTTTAATCTTTTTATATCCCGACAGGTTAACCATCAAATAAATTTTGCGATTGACCTTGACCTGAGAATTGGCCAACGGAGTTTGTTCCAATACAGCACGTTTTGGGAAATTGGGGTTGTACCGTGTTGAATCTTGAATCAAAAACACCAAGCCTTCAGACTCAATAGCTCTTTGTGCTTCGCCTAAACTCATACCCACCACGTTGGGAACGATAACAAACTTATTGTGCCGAGTATAATACCTGAGCCATTGGGTGGCAATAATGGTTAAAACAATGGCAACACCCAGCATCATGCAAAGATGTCGTACAATTTGTTTGCTAAAAAGTTGACGTAAAAAAGGGATCATGGAGAGTCAATTGTAAAGCTGATTCTAACAGCACGAACTTAATAAAAATATTGGTACTTTTACCATGAAAACACATTGATTTGGGCATGAAACAAACGATTGTTATTTTTATGGGCGGCTTTTCAAGCGAGCACGCCATTTCTCTCAAAAGCGGTAATGTCGTTTTCGATGCTCTGGATGCCAATCGTTACAATAAATTTAAAATCATTATTTCTTCAAATCAATGGAAATGTCTCGACGAAACGGATACTGAATGCCTGTTGGATAAAGGGAGTTTACGTATTGAATCAAAACAGGGTTGGCTGAAACCCGATTGTGCCATTATTGCCATTCATGGCAGTCCCGGTGAAAATGGAATATTACAATCCTATCTGGACATGATTGGAATTGCCTACACAGGTTCTGGAGCTTATGCCTCTGCGTTAACTTTTAACAAAAGAGATTGTCTCAGCGTTTTGAAAGAAATTCAGATTCCCTGTGCCACTTCCTTTTTATTGAGTCGGGGAGACGAGGTCAATTATGATGAAATTCTAGAGAAGGTTGGCCTGCCTTGTTTTGTTAAGGCAAACTGCTCAGGAAGCAGCTTTGGCGTGAGCAAAGTTAACCACGCCTCTGAGTTACAAAATGCTTTGGAAATAGCCTTTGCAGAAGATAATGATGTCATTATCGAATCCTATTTAAACGGAGTAGAAGTCTCCGTGGGTGTAATCAATTATCAAGGTAAAGCCATGGTTTTGCCAGTTACAGAAATCGTAACAAACAATGAATTTTTTGATTACAAAGCTAAATATCTTGGTGAATCTCAAGAAATTACTCCTGCTAGAATTTCGGCTCAAATGACCGAGTCAGTACAGTCCCTCGCATTGAAAATTTTTAAGCATTTAAACTTGACTGGATATTCGCGGAGCGAATTTATTTTTGTTAATCAAATCCCGCATCTTCTCGAAGTGAATACCATACCTGGTTTGACTAATGAAAGCATTTTGCCTCAGCAAGCAAAAGCAGCAGGAATTAGCTTGAATCAATTGTTCTCCGATGCCATCGATGAAGCCATCAAGCGCAAAAACCTAACAGCCTAGTCATGAAAAAAGCGATATTTCCCGGTTCCTTTGATCCCATAACATTAGGACATGTCGATGTCATTGAGCGTGGCCTTCTTTTATTCGACGAAATCATCGTTGCCATTGGTGACAATTCGAGTAAAACCCATTTATTCGGTCTGGATCAAAGAAAAGAATTCATTTCTGAAGCATTTAAAGACAATCCCAAAATATCTGTGATTTCCTACCAAGGAATGACCGTTGACTTGTGCCGAAAACTCAATGTTGATTTTATTTTGAGAGGCTTAAGAAACCCCGCTGACTTTGAATTCGAGAAATCAATTGCTCAAATCAACCGGGATATGGCTCCAATCGAAACAGTATTTTTGCTAACCGCTGGTGAAACAGCTCACATTTCTTCGTCAATCGTTCGAGAAATAATTAAGAACAAAGGCGCTTTTCAAATGTTTGTACCCAATTCGGTCAAAGTCCAAGCTACTTAATTTTTTGCCTTAACAAATTGGCTATGTTGGCGTAGGATTTCGTGGAGGCTTTTTGAATTTTGTCTTCGCTTAACCAGACTGCTTTCGAAATGCCTTCTGATTTTTCAGGACAAAGCTCCCCAGAATAGGTGGTACTCATTTCAAACCAATGTGTAATTTTTAGCTTGGTTTCTCCATTCCGCTTGAACAAGTGGTATGTGGGACCGATTGGCCCAATAATCTTCAGCTTTTTGACTCCAGTTTCTTCCTTCACTTCTCTCAGAGCACCCTCTTCTATTGTTTCATTTCTTTCAATTCGTCCCTTAGGCAGATCCCACTTTTTGTTTCGATAAATGAACAAAATTTCCCCTTTTAGATTGGACACTCGACCACCACCTGCTATTATTGTTTTTACTTTTTTCCTGAATTTTGACAACAATTTGTCAGGATTGTGGTGATGTAAAAAAAGTGTTTTCACATCGGGCATTTTAAGCAGTTTTAGAATCTCCTTAAACGACACTTCCTTCAACGCAAAACTGTTGCATGCACCCTTAACAATCGGTTCATCGGTCAAATAAATGACCTTATCGCTCGCATAGATAGGTATTTTCATGCCTAATGGTTGTGTTCAATAAATCTATAAAATTTTATCTACTTTTGCGCAATGATTTTTAACAAAAAAACGGCTGAGCAGATAGCAAGAGAACTTCTTGCGATTGAAGCCATTCAATTGAACCCCGAAAATCCCTTCCAATGGGCTTCTGGGTGGAAATCTCCAATTTATTGCGACAATCGATTAATCCTGTCTTTTCCGGAATTAAGACGTTTAGTTTGTAAGACCATGGTCGAAATCATCTCAAAGGAATACTCTAATGCGGAATGCATTGCTGGTGTGGCAACAGGAGCAATTGGATTTGCAACATTGGTCGCCGAAGCAATGGATTTACCCATGGTTTATGTACGACCAGAACCAAAAAAACACGGACGTCAAAATCAAATTGAAGGAGTACTGCCGACTCAAAAGAATGTGGTCGTTGTTGAAGATCTTATCAGTTCCGGCGGCAGCAGCTTAAATGCTGTTCAAGCACTTGTGGATAATGAAGCCCATGTATTGGGCATGGTGGCTGTTTTTACTTACAACTTCCCCATTGCGCGATCCAATTTTGAGGCAGCTGACATAGACCTCTGGACATTGTGTGATTATCCGACTTTAATTGAATTTGCTCGAAACTCAAACTATATTTCCCAAAATCAAGAAGCCCTTCTGCTCAATTGGAATCAATCTCCAGACACTTGGACACCAAACTCATAATAGACTAATGAAAATAGAAGCAAAAAAGGTTGTAGTAAATCAATCCGCTGAATACGTTTTTGATTTTTTTAATGATCTCTCGAATTTCAAAAAATTGATGCCACCCAATTTATCCAAGTTTCAGGTTATTGATAAAGACACCTTTGTTTTTGGTCTTCAGGGCATGCCCGAAATAACACTCAAAAAAAAAGAGTCAATTGCGCCAAGTAAAATTGTTTTTGGCGCAGCAAACAGTCCTATTGACTTTGCTTTAACTGGTCACATTTCCCCCTCTGGCAGCAATAGTGCAGAAGTACAACTTTCGTTTGAAGGGAAAATGAATCCAATGATGTCAATGATGGTTAAAGGTCCCTTGACCAAATTGTTAGGTCAGTTTTCCGACGGACTTACTCAACTTTTTCAATAAATCATTTTTACTGATTTCAAATCATAAAAACTGGATTTGTTGTCATGAGTTAACTCTAATTGTCCGGCTGGATTAACATCGCTGATGACTGCATTAAAAAAATGCCCCTCAGGTGTTTGGAATTTAGATAAAACCCCGAACCGGTAAAGCACTTTCAAATAATCGGATTTGATTTGATCAAAAGGCTGATCTTCGATAGAAGCCAACCGATGTTTTAATGAAAGCCTCAATTCTTCCAAAAGTTGATCCATACTATTAATATTACCTCCACTTAGCGCAAGGGAGGTAGCATTTGGTAAACGACTGAAATCAATTTGATTGACATTAATCCCAATCCCTATCACGCAATTTTTCAAGACCTGACCGGTAACAACATTTTCTACTAAAATACCGCCCAGTTTCTTATCGCCAAACAAGATATCATTTGGCCATTTTATTTTCAATCCAGAGTGCTGCCAACGGCTGAGCCCTTCAATGATTCCTAAGCAAACCGCCATATTAAGTTTAAACTGATCCTTTAACGGCATCTTTTCAATATTTTTCAATACAGAAAACGTCAAGTTCTTATTAGGCTCGGACTCCCAGACTCTATCTCGCTGACCCCTACCTTGGGTTTGAGTTTGAGCCACTACCACAGTGAAATCCTCACAAGGTTGGCTTTTACACAATTCTTTCAAATAGTCGTTTGTTGAAGCGACTGAGTCGAGTTTGATTAAAGTCATTGGTGTACAGTATTTATTAAGGTTTTCTTATGATTTATACGGTGTTAAAGAACCAAAAAAGTGATACATTTGCGCAAAGTAAATCATTTAAATGACGCAGACCAATCAGAGCGCCGACTTGTTGTTGACCCAAATCATTCAAGGTATTGAAGAACTCAAAGGACAAGAAGCTATATTGCTGGATTTGAGAAAGATAGAAAATACTGTCTGCGATTATTTCGTGATATGTGAAGGCACCTCCAACACGCAAGTTGGAGCTATTGTAAATTCGATAAGAAAACAGGTGAGCAAGACCATTAAAGACAAGCCAATTCATGTTGAAGGTATGGGTAATTCAGAATGGGTGCTCATGGACTATGGCAATGTAGTTGTTCACGTTTTTCAAAAACACATTAGAGAATATTACGACATTGAAGGCCTTTGGGGTGATGCAATCACCACTGAATTAACTTCCAAAAATTAATCAATTTAATGAATAGCGATAAAAAACCAGTTGCGAAAAAACCTAGATTCAGTCCTTACTGGATTTATGCCATTGCCATAGCCTTGATGATTGTATTCAATATTTTTTCAGGTGGAATTGGCAGTTCCAAAGGAGTTCCGGCTACACCCAACCAATTTTTCGAATTCCTTAGTGAGGGGGATGTTGAAAAACTTGAAATCATCAGAAATACCCATATTGCTAAAGTCTATCTGACCGAAGCGGCCAAGGCTAAAGAAATTCATAAGGAGTCTGTAACCTCTCATCTTTTTCCAGGATCGAGTGGACCAAATTATGAGTTCGAATTTGGTGATTTACAAAATTTTGAGAATCAAACCAATCAAATCATTGCTGAAAAGAAACTAGAAATCACGCCAAAGTTTGCTACTGAAACCAACGTTTGGGGTGAGTTGTTAGTGTCGTTTTTACCCTTCATACTGCTTATTGGAGTTTGGATTTTCATCATGCGGCGTATGGCTGGAGGTGGCGGTGGAGGCGCAGGTGGTCAAATTTTTAATATTGGCAAGTCTAGAGCTAAACTGTTTGACGAAAACACCGATGTCAAAACAACCTTCAAAGATGTTGCTGGACTTGAAGGTGCCAAAGAAGAAGTGCAAGAAATTGTTGATTTTCTTAAAAACCCAGGAAAATACACTGCTTTAGGAGGCAAAATCCCCAAGGGAGCCTTATTGGTTGGCCCTCCTGGAACCGGAAAAACACTTTTGGCGAAAGCAGTTGCTGGTGAGGCTAAAGTGCCCTTCTTTTCACTTTCTGGTTCCGATTTTGTAGAAATGTTTGTTGGTGTTGGGGCTTCACGGGTGAGGGATTTATTCAAACAAGCTAAAGACAAGTCTCCAGCCATTATTTTTATTGATGAAATTGACGCCA
>JALRKI010000169.1 GCA_023254815.1 Flavobacteriaceae bacterium | reverse complement strand
TGTTTGGAGCACTAACCGTCATGGGTTGTAAGCATCAGGAAGCTCGACGCCCTGTTGACCATAGCAAAACAGATCGTTTTGAAAAGTCGGTAGAACGCACCAAAAATCGATATGCCGCTGAATCAGAAATGATTAAAGACCTAATGAATCAACAACCTCAGTCGAAATTTATTTCTTCGGAAAGTGGATTTTGGTATACCATTAGTGAGAGTGATTTTGCTGACAAATACAAACCTCAATTTGGAGACACAATCAATTTTGATTTGAGCATCGCCTACCTCAACGGCACCCTAGTTTACCCTGAAGAGAGTACGGCCAATCAAAACTATGTCATGGACCAAGAGGCTTTGTTTAAAGGCCTCAGAGAAGGTTTAAAATTGATGTCGGTTGGGCAAAGAGCAGAATTTTTTATTCCCTCTCAATTGGCCTACGGTTACTATGGCGACGGAGATTTGGTAGGCCCAAATGTTCCACTCCGTTGCAAAGTGTTTTTAAAAAATATCATTCAAAATAAAAATTAAATCATTCAACGATGAAAAATTACATTCTATTTTTCGGTGTTCTAGGACTATTGAGCAACACCTCTTGTAAGGAAACATATCCCGACTTACCGGATGGGCTATATGCCGAATTTGTCACTAATAAAGGGGTGATGGTTGCCGAGCTCTATTACGATAAGACCCCAGTAACTGTTGCAAATTTTGTAGCCCTGGCAGAAGGAAAGCATCCAAAGGTTAGTTCTCAATATAAAAACAAACCGTATTACAATGGTATCATTTTTCACCGTGTTATCAATAACTTCATGATTCAAGGTGGTGACCCTACTGGAACTGGAAGTGGCAGTCCAGGATATAGTTTTGGCGACGAGTTTGATCCCGAACTAAAGCATGACCAACCTGGAATTTTATCGATGGCCAATTCAGGACCCTCAACCAATGGTAGTCAATTTTTTATCACTGAAGTCCCTACTCCACATCTGGATAACCGCCATACTGTTTTTGGCAAATTGGTCAAAGGTTTGGAGGTTCAAGACAGCATTTCAAACGTCGTAACTACAAACGACAAACCAAATGATCCTGTTGTAATTGAACAATTGAATATCATCAGAAAAGGTAATAATGTAAAATCATATGACGCATTGAAGGTGTGGAATGAAGAATTACCTCTTATGGAAAAGCGCGCTGAGGCAGCCGCAGAAAAGGCTCGAAAACTGAGAGAAGAGGCTGATGCGTTATCCATTAAAGCTGCTCAAGAATTACTTCCAGTTTTAAAAGAATACATTTCAAAATCAAAGACCAACGCCTCTGGCCTAAAGGTTTATGTTATTACTCCGGGAAAGGGCGAAAAGCTGACTACTGGAAGTATGGCCAAAGTATTTTATGAAGGCTACTTTACTGACGGACTTCTATTTGACTCGAACCGTAAGGAGTGCGAAGAACGTTACGGAAAATTCAATCCTGAAAAAGAACAAATGGGCATGTACCAGGCCGCAGAAATGAAGGTTTCACCGGACGCTCTGTTAATTGCAGGCTTCAAAGAAGCACTAGCGGGAATGAAAGTTGGCGAAAAATCGTTCTTCTATGTGCCTTCGCATTTGGCCTATGGAGCAAGTGGACGAGGATTTATTCCACCCAACACTGATTTGATCTTTATTATAGAAATTGTTGGGGCAAATTAGCCATTCAAAATCAAAATTAGTGATTATATTTTTGGGTAATATATGTCTCAATTGGGCAATAAAGACTGTGTCCTAGATTCTTGAAAATTGCACCTACCCTCTTTGGCGTCAATTTCTGAATTCTCTATCACGAATTAATGATCGTGGTAGAAACGGATTGGCATGGAATCAAAATTGATACCGATTGAATTGACTAATCGCAAGGGACACATTCTTGGCAGATGGTTGACTTTGGAAACACGTTTAGCTTCATTTGGCAAAGGCTTTGCGGGTAGTTTACCCATTTTTTTCTAATCAATCCGCTTTTTGTAAGATGAAATGCACTTGCACCGAAACCCAACAAAAAACCCCAACATTTCGGTTGAGGTTTCTAAGAGGTACTGTAAATTAACTATTTGAATCTTTCCATGACAAGGTCACTCACCCCCATATTGCTAAATCCGCCGTCATTGTATAAATTTTGAAGGGTAACGCGTCTTGTGAGGTCGCTAAACAATGTAATGGTATAGTTGGCACAATCCAATGCTGTTGCGTTACCAAGAGGTGACATTTGGTCGGCGTAATTGATGAAACCGTCAAATCCCTTCACCCCTTGACCAGCTGTGGTTGGCGTTGGAGACTGCGAAATGGTATTGACACGAACTTTTTTGTCGCGTCCAAAGAAGTAACCAAAACTGCGGGCTATACTTTCGAGATAAGCCTTGTTATCTGCCATGTCGTTATAATCGGGAAACACGCGCTGAGCAGCCATATAGGTCAAAGCTACAATGCTTCCCCATTCATTCATAGCATCCTTCTTATAAAGCGTTTGCATTACTTTATGAAAGGACATGGCCGAAACATCTGTGCCTTTTTGGGTCCAGTCATAATTTTGATCCATGTAAGTGCGTCCTTTTCTAACGTTCACGGACATGCCTATAGAATGTAAAACAAAGTCAAGCTTTCCACCAAGATGTTCAACAGCTTTGTCAACCAGATTCTCTAAATCCTCCAAAGAAGTAGCGTCTGCAGGAATGACTATGGAACCGGTTTGTTTGGCCAAATTATCAATTTGACCCATGCGCATGGCTACTGGAGCATTAGTTAGAACAAACTGACCTCCCTCCTCGTGTACACGACTTGCCGTTTTCCAAGCAATAGAATTTTCATCTAATGCTCCAAAAATAATTCCCTTTTTCCCAGCTAATAAATTATTTGACATTATGGATCTAAATTTTAGTTGATGTTCGTTTATTTATATCGGCAAAGATAACTATTAATTCAATAATTCTTTGGCATTGGCAATGGCTGCTTTTGTAAGATTGGATCCACTTACCATGGCAGCAATTTCCTTGACGCGCTCTTGTCCAGTCAACGATTTGATTTGAACCACTGTTTTGTCTTGATCACTTGACTTGTAAACTTTGAAATGGTTGTTGCCTTGTGCGGCAATTTGAGGTAAATGAGTAATGGCTATGACTTGCATATTCTTACTCATTCCCGCCATTATTCCACCCATTTTATTGGCAATTTCACCAGAAACCCCAGTATCAATTTCGTCAAATATAAGAGCAGGTAAATGTTGATGCTCACAAAGCATGGCTTTAACAACCAACATGATGCGGGACAACTCTCCTCCCGAGGCAGATTTTTTCATGGTTTGCATGGTTCCTCCTTTGCTTGAGCAAAACATCCATTCCACGGTATCTCGGCCATGGCTTAAAAAACTTGTTCCTTTTGATAACTTCAGATCAAACTTGGAGTCTGGCATTCCAAGTCCACTAAGATTGGTCTCCAAAAAATTAACAATTTTTGGTATGATATCCTTTCTCTTACAATACAATTGGTCAGACACTTCACAGAGACTCAATTCTAGCTCACTCACCAGTTTTTCTTGGTCTAAAATGGACTGGTCAATATTGTCAATGTGCTGTAGATCGAAATCTAATGTGGATTTGATTTCCATCAATTCTTCTACAGTTGTCGCCTTGTGTTTCGTTAACAACTGCTGGAGTCTATGGATTTGATCATTTATAGTTTCTAGGCGCTCTGGGTCAGATTCAACACTGCTTTGCAAATCTTCAACGTCGGTTAAAATATCATCCAATTCAATCAATGACGCGTTAACACGTTCAGCCAAGTCACGATATTTAACTGACATAGGAGCGATTGAACTCAAAGCCAACTTTACCTGTCTCAGTAATTCTGTTACTCCCAAGTCGTCTGCTCCAAGAGTTTCTTTAGTCATGGCCAAAGATTGTTCAATTTGATCCACATTTTGAAGAACTTCAGACTCTTCTTGGAGTGATTC
>JALRKI010000109.1 GCA_023254815.1 Flavobacteriaceae bacterium | reverse complement strand
AAGTCCTGGACTTTTTGTCCCACTTGGTCAATCACTTTATCGTTATCAATATTTTGAATGACTTGATCAATGAGATCGACTATAATTTCCATGTCAGCTTCTTTCATGCCTCTGGTAGTGACCGCTGGTGTACCAACCCGGATTCCTGAGGTAACAAATGGTGATTGGTCATCGAAAGGCACCATGTTTTTGTTAACGGTAATGTGAGCCCTTACAAGGGCTTGCTCGGCAGCTTTACCAGTCACATTTTTATTGCGTAAATCCAGTAACATCAAATGATTGTCCGTTCCTCCAGAAACCAAGCCGTAATCCCTAGCCATGAAGGCCTGTGCCATGGCGGTAGCATTCTTCTTGACTTGAAGCATGTAGTAAAGGAAACTGTCCTCTATCGCTTCCCCAAAAGCAATGGCTTTTCCAGCAATAACGTGTTCCAATGGCCCCCCTTGGTTACCTGGAAAAACTCCACTATCCATCAAGGAAGACATCATTTTTAGACTGCCGTTTTTCAAAGTTTGACCAAAAGGATTTTCAAAATCCTTACCCATCAAAATCATACCGCCACGAGGGCCTCTAAGAGTTTTATGAGTTGTTGTTGTTACTACATGGCAGTGAGGAAGAGGATCGTTCAAAATACCCTTGGCTATCAAGCCTGCAGGATGTGAAATATCGGCTAAAAGCAAGGCTCCAACCTCATCAGCCACAGCTCTAAATTGTTTAAAATCCATGTCCCGCGAATAGGCAGAAGCTCCAGCAATGATTAATTTGGGACGTTCTTCTTTTGCCCGTTGCATAATGACATCATAATCGAGCATTCCAGTTTCTGGATTTACGCCATAGAAGGATGGTCTGTAAATCTTTCCTGAAAAATTAACCGGCGAACCATGGGTCAAATGCCCACCATGAGAAAGATCGAAGCCTAATATTTTATCTCCGGGATTGAGTACAGCCGCAAATACTGCTGTATTGGCTTGGCTTCCCGAATGAGGTTGGACGTTGGCATAGGCAGCACCAAAAAGTGTCTTGGCTCGGTCAATGGCAATTTGTTCCACCTCATCAACGACTTCACACCCACCATAGTAGCGCTTTCCAGGATATCCTTCGGCGTATTTATTGGTCAATACGGAACCTGTAGCTTCCAAGACCTGGTCGCTGGTAAAGTTTTCGGAGGCTATCAATTCCAGTCCATTCAACTGTCTCTGATGTTCTAATTCAATCAATTCAAAAATTTGCTCGTCCCGCATTTTAAAAATAGTTTTGTTGTCAAAAATATGAAAAGTGACTCTCATCGAATCGCAAAAAACATATATTTGAATGTATTTTTAATAAACAATATTCTTCATTATGCCCAATTTCGCTAACAATACCGACAGAACCTCTTGGTTATATGTTGATAAAAACTCTGACTTCCCTATTCAAAATATTCCCTTTGGTGTTTTTTTGACAAGAGACGACATTATCACCATTGGCACAAGAATAGGAGACACTGCTATAGATTTAGGGGCATTACACCAATTGGGTTATTTTGACAACATACCGTTAACGGAAGATATTTTCTTGCAGGACACTTTGAACGATTTTATTGCAGATGGTCGACAAACTTGGCGGGCTGTACGCAATCGTATTGCGGATATTTTTGACGTGAACAATGATACTCTGAAAAATAACCCGGCCCATAAAGAAACTGTTTTGTTTCGTTTAGACGAAATAGAAATGCAACTTCCTGTTCATATCGGCGATTACACCGATTTTTATGCGAGTAAAGAACATGCCACCAATGTAGGCACCATGTTCAGAGGCGCTGAGAATGCCTTGATGCCCAATTGGCTTCATCTGCCCGTTGGCTATCACGGTAGAAGCTCAACTATTATTCCATCGGGTATCGCGGTGCACCGTCCACAGGGACAAACTTTACCAAACGGCGTCGAAAACCCAGTTTTTGGACCTTCCAAACTGGTGGACTTTGAACTCGAAATGGCTTTTATAACCACCAATGCCAATGACATTGGTGAGCCCATTCCCATTGAGGAAGCTGAGAGCTATATTTTTGGCTTGGTCTTATTCAACGATTGGAGTGCAAGAGACATCCAAAAATGGGAATATGTGCCCTTAGGTCCATTCTTGAGTAAGAATTTTGCCTCTTCTATATCGCCATGGATTGTTACCCTAGATGCCTTAGAGCCCTTTAGAACTGCAGGGCCTGAACAAAGTCCTCAGCCACTACCCTATTTGAAATTCTCAGGCAATAAAAGTTTTGATATCAAACTAGAGGCAGCCATTCAACCAAAAAATGCTAAAGAGACCGTGGTCACCCGTTCGAATTTCAAATACCTATACTGGAACATGGCGCAACAACTAGCTCATCACTCGATTAACGGCTGTAAAATAAACGCTGGAGATATGATGGGTAGCGGTACCATTTCTGGTCCTGACCCTTCTTCCTTTGGTTCAATGCTCGAATTGTCTTGGCGTGGCGAAAACCCTGTATTACTGAATAATAATGAGAGTCGAAAATTTATCGAAGACTACGACACAGTAATCATGAGGGGCTATTGCGAAAATCAAGATACAAGAATAGGTTTTGGTGAAGTGCGCTCACAACTCCTACCCGTCTTTGAGAGCCAAAAAAAGCGTTAATCCTGATATTCGAATAGATTGATGTTCAGAATGTCACTGTGCGAGGCGTGAGCAACGGTTTCTCCTTTTTTGATCACCAACAATTGGGGCGATTCGTGAGGGATTTTCAATCGGTCAGCAATAGCATTTGAAACGCTGCGATAAGACAACAAGTCCAAATAAAAAAATCCCAATGTATCCGGAAATTGTAGATACTCCTTTTCAAAATTAGATTTTACCATTCTACTGATTCCACAGCTCGTAGAATGTTTAAAAATAATCTGAGGGTGATCGAAAGATGCTTTTAGTAAATCTTCCAGTCCTTCAATTGAAACTAAATCGATCCATGGCAAACCCGAGATTTTTTCGGTTCTGTTACTTGATTTATTGTTAAAAAACAAACCCATAATGAGATGATAAACTGACTAAAAGTCAGTGTGTTACAGTACAAATACGACAAATTGTCGTCCCTTATTAGCTGGTAAGATATTTGAACAAAAGTAGCCAAACCCTAAACAATAGTAATGATGAACCTAAATAATTTAACAACGAAGTCTCAAGAGGCGATTCAAGAGGCCCAACATATAGCCCAAAATTTTGGACACCAACAAATAGAACAAGGACATCTGCTGAAAGGAATTTTGGCGGTAGATGAGCATATCATGCCCTTTTTACTGGGCAAGCTCAATGCCAACAAGAAACTGATTACATCGATTTTAGACAAAGAAATACAAAGCTACCCTAAAGTAGAAGGCGGAGAAATGATGTGGTCGCGGTCTGCTGGAGAAGCGCTAAACCACGCTACCCAATTGGCCAAGAAAATGAAAGACGACTTTGTAGCCATCGATCATTTGATATTAGGTCTGTTCAAAAGTAATGGCAGCGTGGCAAAGGTGCTCAAAGATCAAGGTATTACTGAAAAGGCACTTTTGGAGGCCATAAACCAACTCCGTCAAGGAGAGCACGTCACTTCTCAAAGTCAAGAAACCACCTACGATGCCTTGAACAAGTATGCCAAAAACTTGAATAAAATGGCATTAGACAACAAGCTTGATCCCGTTATTGGTCGCGACGAAGAAATTCGGCGAATTTTACAAATCCTTTCACGAAGAACCAAAAACAACCCCATTTTAGTAGGTGAACCTGGGACGGGAAAAACAGCCATCGCCGAAGGATTGGCGCATCGCATTGTCGATGGTGATATTCCGGAGAATTTGAAAGACAAAGAAATTTTTGCTCTTGACATGGGTGCCTTAATTGCAGGAGCCAAGTATAAAGGTGAGTTTGAAGAGCGCCTTAAAGCAGTAATCAAGGAAGTGACCAATAGTAGTGGAGACATTGTGCTGTTCATTGACGAAATCCACACCCTAGTCGGAGCAGGTGGTGGACAAGGGGCTATGGATGCTGCCAACATTCTAAAGCCCGCCTTAGCTCGAGGAGAACTCAGAGCAATTGGCGCCACGACCTTGGATGAATATCAAAAATACTTTGAAAAGGACAAAGCCCTGGAGCGCAGATTTCAAAAAGTGATGGTCGATGAACCCGATACTGAGAGTGCCATTTCCATTTTAAGAGGCGTAAAAGAAAAATACGAAACCCATCATAAAGTTCGGATCAAAGACGAGGCCATCATTGGTGCAGTAACGCTTTCGGACAGATACATCACCAATAGGTTTTTACCCGATAAGGCCATTGATTTGATGGACGAAGCCGCTGCAAAATTGAGAATGGAAATCAATTCCAAACCTGAAGAGCTCGATGTTTTGGACCGCAAAATCATGCAACTTGAAATTGAAATTGAGGCCATTAAACGAGAGGATGATGAAAGCAAGCTCAAGTCTCTGCGCTCGGAAGTCGCCAATTTGAAAGA
>JALRKI010000166.1 GCA_023254815.1 Flavobacteriaceae bacterium | reverse complement strand
CAGGGTCTGCAACAGCGACTCTTACTTCAAGCGGTGCTTATGATTTAACTTTAGATACAAATGGTGGAACAAACTCAGGTACAATAACAATTACAGATGGTGCTAACGGTAACATTACAGCTACACCAAATGGAACTGGTGAAGTAGTTGTTGGTGGTAATACAAATCCAGGTACTCTTGTTCTTAATTGTGAATCTAATTCTCACGGAATTAAACTACAGTCACCTGCGCATAGCGCATCTCAAAGCTACACACTAAAATTTCCCACTGGAAACGTAACAGCAGATAGATATCTAAGAGTTGCATCTGTATCTGGTTCAGGAGCAACGGGAGTAGGTCAATTAGATTTTGCAGAAGTATCTGGTGGTACTTCATGGCAAGCAGTTAAAACTTCTGGCTTTACTGCAGTTGCAGGTGAAGGTTATTTTATTAATGTTTACTGGCATTGCTTTCAGGATGCTTGCTGACGCCTACGGTTACAGAGATTTTAAAATGATTGAAGGAATGATTCCTGTATTAGGAACAGTAGGATTGATTTTAATTGTTCTGGAAGGGGCTTTAGAACTGGAAGTGAGCAAAGAAAAACTTCCGATCATCCTAAAAGGGTTCTTAGCTGCCTTGATTATTTTGTTGCTAAACATTGTTTGTCTCAGCTTTCTTCTTCAATGGATGCTGAGCATGGGTCTGAATGAATCGGTGATATACGCCATTCCCCTGTCCATCATCAGCAGTGCCGTCGCGATACCTTCTGCTGCCAATCTATTAAAACAAGACAAAGAATTTGTGGTGTACGAATCGACCTTTTCAGACATTCTTGGAATCATGATGTTCAATTACGTCATCCGACAGCTGAGCGGTCACCAACCTCTGATCAGCACAACCTCTTTAATCAATTTGATTTTGCAAATAATCGGCGTCGTTGTAGTTTCTATTTTAATTACCTATTTATTATATAGATTGCTCCAAAGCATCACGCATAATGTTAAGTTCTTTTTAATTCTATCATTGCTCATTCTCGTCTATGCCATTGGAAAATATTTCCACTTGCCAGCACTAGTCACCATATTTATTTTTGGCGTATTCCTGAGCAATGCAAAAGTACTATTACCCAATTTCATGAGGCAATATTTGCAAATAGATCAAACTGAAAAAAGCCTTCACGATTTTCATATTCTCACTGCTGAATCAACGTTTATCGTTCGAACCTTTTTCTTTTTATTCTTTGGTTTTTCGGTAGTTATAAGCGATTTTATCACCGTTGAACCATTCATTTATGGGCTGTCAATATTGGCTACAATGTTGCTTATTCGCTATCTATACCTCAGCGTCAGCAACCTGTCTTTTAAACCTATTGGATTGCTGTATTTATCCCCTAGAGGGTTGATAAGTATATTATTGTTCTTACAAATCAAGGAATTGAATTTTATCAATTACCGGTCTATAGCCATAGACGAGCGAGTGTTGTTGATAGTGATTCTCAGTTCTATGATTGTCTTGATTTTTGGAACAATGAAAAAAACAAAGGTGAAAGAAGTACCTATTGCTAACGAATTAGATTCTGTGAATGCTGAAGAAGCCTGAAAACATTAGACTTAACTAGCACACAACATTAAACCTACACTAAGGTTGTTTTGAATTTATTTATCAATATTGAGAATTTTCAAAATGTTTTGAATTTAGTCAAGATTGTTTTAATTTGCACATTGAAATTCCCAATCTATGACCCTCAACTGCTTCATTGTTGATGACAACTCCTTACAACGCTTTGCGTTACTCACATTAGTAGACAGCCACCCTAACCTGAATTTGGTCGGTCATACGAGTAGCTTAAGTGAAGCTAAAAAAGCTATTGAAGCCAAAAACATAGATCTTGTATTTCTTTCAGTTGAAATGCCTATTATCAACGGGTTTGAATTTTGGGACACCATCACAAACAAGCCACAGGTCATTTTTGTTTCTCTTGGTAAAGACCATGCTGCTCAAGCCTTTGATCACGACGCCATTGACTATCTGTCTAAACCTCTAAGCGAAAGGAGATTGGATCAAGCCGTAGACAAAGCTCTTCAAATGTACGTGGTTCTCCACCAAAGAGAAAAGCGGTTACCTGAATTCATTTACGTCAAAAGCAATTCCAAAAAGAGAAAAGTCTATCTGGAAGAAATAAAATACATTGAAGCTCTGGGGGATTATGTGAAAATTATTACAAAAACAGGATCGTTTATTGTTTTGTCAACAATGAAAGGCATGGATAACAGGCTGCCTCAAAAACAATTTATGCGCATACATAAATCTTATATCGTCAACCTAAGTCTGGTGGATCGTTACCATGGATCTAAAGTTGAAATTGACAAAGTGTCTTTACCATTGAGTCGCAATAAACGGATTGAATTGAATGACACTCTCTCGGCTCTCAACGCTTAATAGCAATCGACATTAATTATTAATCGAACCGATTTAAATTTTCCAATACTCTCGAAGCTACCAATAGTTCTTTTGATGATTTTTTTTGCTGTCTTGGTTTTGTTAGGATGAATTAGCTTGATTAAGATGTTTTTTTGATACTGATTGCGAATTCTTGCGACTGGCGGAAATTCTGGTCCTTTGGCAAATTCTCCGAAACTTAGACTCAAGGATTTAAACAACCAATCGGCTGCTTCATTGACCAAATTGATGTTTTTGTGTTTCAAACTGACTCTCACCACTCTTCCGAACGGAGGGTAAACGTAAGTTTTTCGTTGCTGTATTTGTTGGTCAAACATCTTTTGATAGTTGGCCTCTACGACCTGAAGCAACAATGGGTGTTCAGGTAAAAAGGTTTGAATTAGAACCTGTCCTTGTTTGTCCGTTCGTCCTGCCCTGCCCGCAACCTGCTGAAGCATTTGAAAACATCTTTCGTGGGCCCTAAAATCGGGGTAGTTTAACAAATTATCGGCATTGAGCACTCCTACCAAGGCAACATTTCTAAAGTCAAGGCCTTTGGTTACCATTTGTGTACCCACTAAAACTTGTATTTTCTGTTGATCAAAATCGGAAATGATTTTTGAAAAGGCATGCTTACCTCTAGTAGTGTCCAAATCCATGCGGGCAACCTTGATTTCGGGAAACAAGGCCAGTACTTCGGATTCAACCTGCTGGGTTCCAAGTCCCCTATATTCAAGAGTAGCACTTCCACAAGCGACACAATGTGCGGTCACATGATCACTAAAACCACAATAATGACAACGCAACTGATTGCTGTGTTGATGAAAGGTCAAACTGACATCACACTGAGAACAATGGGGGGTATGACCGCAAGTGAAACAGGTGACTAATGGAGCATAGCCTCTTCTGTTTTGAAACAAAATGACTTGCTGTTGATTTGCCAAGGCTGAACCCATTTTTTCCAACAAAAGATCACTGAAGTGACCGTTCATTTTTTTGCGCTTATATTGGTCCTTTAAATCAACCAATGAAATTACAGGCGGTAAAACTTGGTTGTGACGCTCGCTCAAGTGAACCACAGGAAACTTATTGGCTACTGTAGCATTGTAATAGGTTTCAATGCTGGGCGTTGCAGAACCTAAAATAGTCTTCGCATTGGAAAGTCTTGACAACATCAAAGCGGCATCCCTTGCATGATATCTTGGTGAGGGATCAAACTGCTTGTAGGAATGCTCGTGTTCTTCGTCAACGACAATTAATCGGAGATCGTTGAAAGGTAAAAATATCGCAGAACGAGCACCGACAATAAGTCGTGCAGAAGGATCTTTGGTCATGATTTTTCTCCATAACTCAGCACGCTCTTGTTCATTAAATCGCGAATGGTAAAGAACAATTTGATTCGGAAACTGCAGCTCCAGTCTTGCAACTAACTGTGTGCTCAAGGCTATCTCTGGCACTAAAAAAAGCACTTGGTGGCCCTGATTTATGGTTTCCGCCATTTGTTTGGCATACAATTCAGTTTTTCCCGAGGAAGTGATGCCGTGAAGCAAACAAACATCATTGGTCTGAAACGCTGCCTGAATGCTTTGATAAGCGGACTCTTGATGAGGACTTAAGACTGTCCGTTTTGCCTGATTTGAGCTTTTACTCCCAAGTCGATCAACGATTAACATTTCTTCCTCAAATATTCCCTTTTCAACCAATGATTTTAAAACGGATGAGGAGGAATTTGATCTTTTAACCAAGTCTTTAGCAGAAACTCGACCCTTGGCAGAAAGGTCAAAATAGCGCATCAAAATGGCCTTCTGTTTCGGTGCATTAGAGATTTGATC